>JAUIJW010000031.1 GCA_030431085.1 Bacteroidia bacterium | reverse complement strand
TTTTAAACGCTTTGAAAGTAAAATTCATAATAATTTATTTTTTGCAGGAGAAGTACTTAATATTGATGCCGTTACCGGTGGATTTAATTTTCAAAATGCTTGGACGGGCGGATATGTCGCTGGTAAAGCAATAGCAGAAGCGGGTACTTAAATAAAACCAATACCATTTTCTACAAGTAGGTTATACTTTTTTCTATCAAAAGAGTATAAATAAGGTGCTTTATGTGCCCCTCCGCTCAATTGCTTTTCGTGACGTATTAAAAAGCCTAAACGAAGAATTTTCTTTTGAAAATTGGCACGATCTAACTTTTTGTTTAGAATGAACTCATAAATAGATTGAATTTCTTTCATGGTGAATTTATGTGGTAATAGGGCTATGCCAATTGGTAGATACCGGATTTTAACTTTTAAATGTTCTAATGCTTTGGTAATGATAGTATTATGATCGAATAGCAAATGAGGTAAATTATTCATAGGATACCATTCACACTTTTCGCTTAAAAGGTCTGGCTTTAAATCGCATTGATTCATTTCTACTAAAGCCAAGTAAGCCGTACTTATAAAACGTTGCTGCATCCATATTTTTGTGCCAGGTGTTAATAAATTTGCTTTATTAAGATGTTGTTCTATACGCTTGTCTTTTCCTCGATTAACATCACTAAAGGTATAAAATTGCTCTAGAAATGTAACGGTAAGGCCTGTACGTTCTTTTAGGGTGCGAAGTGCAGCTTGGTCTAGGTTTTCATGATGGCGCACAAAGCCACCAGGAAGTGCATTAAGATCTGCTCCTTTAAGCTTCATGGTAAGCACATGAAGTTCTTGGTTTTTAAACCCTACAATAACACAATCTATAGATAATGAAGGGATTAGGTTTTCTATATGGGCCAAAGACGATGTTTTCGCATCATTATTCATCATAATGCGAAGATAATTAATTTATGGTGCTAAACTTACACCGCATAACATTGACTTATTCTAAATGAATGAGACGTTAAATTATTCATTTTTTTTGCCAGAAGTAGGAAATGAACTTCCCATACCGATAACCTCTCCTTGAAATAATTTATCTGTAAAAACACCCTTGAGTTCAAACTCCATCCCTTCGAACATAAAGTTTGAAGTGAGTTGATTGTTTTCAATCTTTAAATTAGTTAAGTTAATCGTACCAGTATCGGCATCGATAGAGCCAGTATATGCTTTATCGTCGTTTTTTGCAATGATTAAAACATTTTCTAGGGTGCCTTGTGGGGTTTCTGTAATAACGATATTCCAATGACCTAGATAGGGATCTACATCGGCCTTTTTAGAAGTACTTTTAGTGCTACTACATCCGATAGAAATTAAAGCAATGAATAGAACAATGAGGTTTGGTTTTTTGATCATGTTTTTGGTGTTAAAGATTTAAATGATAATATAATAAAAATATTTTATCATTTATGCCTTTTTTATGAAGGCTTAGGTTTGAGATAATATTTAGATCTAAGCCAATAAGCTACTTTTACCAAAAGTATTAAAGCAGGTACCTCTACCAAAGGGCCTACAACACCTGTAAAGGCTTGTCCAGAATTTAATCCAAATACAGCGATAGCCACTGCAATGGCCAATTCAAAATTATTACCAGCGGCTGTAAATGAAATGGAGGCATTTTTACTATAACTGGCTCCTAATTTTTTACTTATAAAAAAGCTGATGAAAAACATAAGGGTGAAATAGATCAATAGAGGTATGGCGATAAGAAGTACATCGTAAGGAATTTCTACAATCAAGTCACCTTTTAGAGAAAACATAATAACAATGGTAAATAGCAAGGCTATAAGTGTTAATGGCGATATGGTGGGTATGTAAGTATTGTTATACCAAGATTCACCTTTTAGTTTTACTAAAATTAATCTAGAGCAGAGGCCAAGTATAAAAGGAATTCCTAAATAGATCATAACACTTTTAGCTATGGTAGCCATAGAAATATTTACTATTGCTCCTTCAAAACCAAATAATGGGGGTAATTTGGTAATAAACAACCAGGCATAAAAACTATAAGCAAATACTTGAAAAATACTATTTAAAGCCACTAATCCTGCCCCATATTCACTGCTGCCCTCTGCCAAATCATTCCATACGAGTACCATAGCAATACACCGTGCAAGCCCTATTAATATTAGACCTACCATATACTCTGGATAATCTTGAAGAAAGATAATGGCCAAAAAAAACATAAGAATAGGACCAATAACCCAGTTTAGTAGTAGTGAGATACTTAAAATTTTTAAGTCTTTAAAAACTTTAGGAAGCAGAGCATAGTTAACTTTCGCTAAGGGCGGATACATCATCAAAATCAAGCCAATGGCTATGGGGATATTGGTTGCTCCAGATTCTAATGCCTGTATGTGTTGGGGAATTTCTTTAAAATAATATCCTAAACTTACCCCAATAAACATGGCTAAAAATATCCAGAGGGTAAGGTAGCTGTCTAAAAATTTCAACTTTTTAAGGCTCATTGATCTACTTTTATTTGTGAAAATATATAGTAAAATTCTGAGGCAATTTGTAAACTGCGCTCAATGTATTTTTCGTCTTGTAAAGGGGTGTTGTCATACAATTTAGGGTCGTCATAGGTAATAGGAATCCTTTGTGCGGCACCCATGATCACAGGGCAACCTTCGTCAGCCTGTGAACAAGTCATGATGGCTGCAAATTGATGTTGCGGATTGAAAGTGTCATCAAATTTTTTTGAAAACCCTATGATAGGATGATGGTCTGAGTTGAATCTGATAGTATAGATGGGGTTGGTACTTTCGGATAATTTACCTACTTGAAAACCATGAAACTTTAAGGTATCTACAACTTTATAAAACATGGCAGTGGCTTCTGTACCTCCTGAATAACACCAAATTTTGGGTATTTTGAAATAATTGGCCAATGTTTGTGCCCAAATTTGTGATAGGTGACTTCTACGAGAATTATGGGTGCAAATAAAATTTAATAGAATCTCCTGATTTTCATTAATTCTAGTTTGAATAAAGTTTATTAATGGCTCTAAGTCAACTTTTCTGGATGAACTAATTTCAGCAGTTTCCAGTTTTGTAATTGTTTTTTTTAAAGGTGTAAACATAGTTAGCAGCAATTAGAATTAGGTTCGCAACAGGTATCAGTGGCCTGAAGTGCCGATAATTTTACTTTTGGTTTAGTGGTGCCACAGCTACTTTTGGCTAAACAATCTGTGTGTTTGCTAGTAAGTAAAAAATGAGTACCATCAAATTCAAGACCATATTTTCCAATAGTTTCACCTTGATATTCTACTTCAATAGGTAAATCATCTAATCCTAATACGTCTTCAGAAAGTTCAATGATGTGGATTAATTTTTCGGGATGGAGTCTATGGTTATAATCATTAGCATTCCAGAGTTGAAAATTTATCACAGACTCTTGTCTGGTTGTGCCGCCACAGTCTATAAAATGCTTGTCGATTTTACCAATTTCTGTCACATGAAAATGTTCTGGAACAAGTGTGCCATCAGGTAATTCGAAGGCAATACTATCTAATAGTTTTAAGTGTTTTTTAATGTCTGATAATGTCATAATAGTGATGTTTAAATTAATCAATTCCAATGATTTTACTCCTTCTTTCCATTAGAAGGTTATCTTTCCATTGGTGGTTTAGTTTTCCAATTTTTTCGCGAATGCCAATGGTTCTAAAACCAACTTTTTCATGAAGTTTAATACTGGCAATATTGTCTGTAAATATCCCTGACTGAAGACTCCAAAAACCACAAGCCTCACTCTGGCGGATTAAAGATTTCATTAATTGGTAGCCTATGTTTTTTCCACGATGTGATTGCGACACATAGACACTTACTTCAGCTACGCCACCATAAACACACCTAGAGGATACTGGTGATAGGGCCGCCCAACCCAATACCATTTGATCTTCAAGTGCAACCAAGCGAGGGTCTTTTAAATGAC
Source organism: Bacteroidia bacterium (assembly GCA_030431085.1). Taxonomy (GTDB): domain Bacteria; phylum Bacteroidota; class Bacteroidia; order Flavobacteriales; family Flavobacteriaceae; genus Lutimonas. The sequence goes on along the minus strand of JAUIJW010000031.1, from coordinate 10,876 downwards.
TTAGGTTCCAAGACTCCCAATTAGGTACCTGGGTTTCAAAAGTGGCCAATTGCGTAGTAATTCCATCCAAGTAAATCTGAGCTACTTGTGGCCAATGTTCGGGCAACAATGGTTTAATTTTTAATATGTTAGTATTAACAGCACTTGATTTCATTAAAGTCTTCTTCAAATAATTTCTTAAAAAGCTTTGAGGCTATATTCCAATTTTTGGTATGTATACAATATCTAATCTTAGGAGGCAAGACTTCCCCTTCAATCAAGCCTGCATCTTTTAACTCTTTTAAATGTTGAGAAACTGTAGATTGCGCCAATGGTAGCACTTCTAATAAATCACCGGTATAACAGCAGCTTTGATTACTTAAGTGCTTTAGAATGATGATTCTAGCTGGATGACCCAAAGCTTTAGCAAATCTAGCCAGTTGCTCTGTTTCTAAAGAGTATGAAAAAGCAGAAGAGGATCTTTGCATAATTAATTGTTTATCGCAAATAAACGATTAATATTTTTAAAGACAAATTTTATTAACTTAGAGGGTCTAAAACTTATTGAGATGCAACGTTTTTTAGTATTGTTTTTGTGTTGTAGTTATGCGGTATTATCGGCACAGAGTTATGAGGAAGATTATTTTAATGGATTGAAATTAATGGAAAAAGAGAAATACAATGATGCCATTGCCACTTTTAGCACTGTTATTGAGAAAAATAAAGATTTTGATGATGCTTATTTAAAAAGAGGAATATGTTATTATTTATTACAAGACGATGCCCAAGCCTTAAATAATTTTGAAAAGGCGATTGAGATCAACAATGATAATGCTGCGGCCTTTTATAATAGTGGATTAATATATAAAGAGCAAAGCCGTTATAATAAAGCTCTAGGGGCTTTGTCTAAGGCCATTGCTATTGATCCCGAATTGAAATATGCATGGTATAATAGGGCTTTGGTTAAATTGCGACTTTCAGATTTTCATAGTGCTTGTATAGATTTGGCTAAAGCAGCCGATTTAGGAGTGAGTAATGCCAGAGAAATTATAAAATACACTTGCAAAAATTAATAAGTTTAAGAGGCTACTTCACCTCGATGTGGTTTTAAAGCATCGCGATAAGTTATCATATCATTTTTATCTACAATAATATAGGCAATGCTATAATATTCATTGATTTCTTCTGCTTTAACACGATGGTATTTTAAATTCTCTTTTAGGGCAAACTCTTCTAAATGAATACAGTGATGTTCGGCAATTTTAATAGCTTCTAATCCTCTAAAATCCCATATAAGTTTAATTTTCTCAGGCAAAACTTTTTTTTACAAAGATATTGCTTTCTTCGAAGAAAAGAATACTTTCTAAACTTGGTAATTGTTATTCTTTTTTCATCCAGGTAAGGGCGATGATTCCTAATCTCCCAATTAAGAAAATAACAGACCCAAATGTGGCGGTTAAAAGACTTATCTTAATGCCAGCAGCAAAAATAGGTTGGGTAACTCCTCCAGAAGCTTCAATAGCATCAAAGGCACCAATCATTCCAATAATATGCCCTAAAAATCCCCAAACTAAAGCAAACAAAGTAAAAGAGCTAATCAAACTAATTGTTTTATTGATGCTGCCTTTATTTAAAAATCCTTTTGCAATTAATATTAATACTATAACTAAGATAACTAGTAATGGATACATAAAAAACGGACCTCCTTCATTCAATAATCTAAACATGATTTTATAATTTTTGGTTTAACATGATTCGAAAATACCCAAACATACGCTTAGATATATTAAATTGCGACCATCATACAATCTATAAAGTTAATCTACCATTTTAAGTAGTGAAACGTAATATGGTGGTTAGAAACAGCAAAAACAATGGGTAAAACGGTATTTCATCGTATAAAATGAATACATTTCAATAAATTAACCATCTTGCCATCATGAATTTAGTGCACCTCAATAAATCAAAGTTTGTACTAACTCACCTTATTTTTTGGGTGGGAGTATGGTTTTTCTATGTCTATTTTTTTAGTTATAATTCCAACAATACTTCTTATGTAACCTGGTTTTCTAGTTTTTTATTGCCTATAACTATGGTTACTTCGTACTTTGTCATTTATTATTTAATTCCTAGATTTTTACTTGCCAAGAAGTACTTCTTATTTACGCTTTATAGTTTATATACGCTTGTTTTTTCTACCTATCTTATCTTAATAGCTATATTTGGCAGTTTGATATTTCTTTCCAACTTAGAGGTGAAAAACATGCCTCCTATGAGTAGAAATTATATTTTTATTCTAATTCTTGTTTATCTCGTTGTAACTGTGGTAAGCTTCGTAAGCTTGTTAAATCATAGCTTTGAGGCAACATCCAAAAACAAGATTTTGGAAAATAAAATTTTAGAAACGCAGTTGCAATCCTTAAAAAAGCAAATCCACCCCCATTTTCTATTTAACACTTTAAATACTATTTACGGATTTGCACTAAAGCAATCGGAAAGCACTCCTGAAATTATTCTAAAACTATCTAATTTATTGGATTATATTCTCTATCAAGTGAATAAACCTAAAGTTTTTTTAAAGGATGAAATTGAGCATATACAAGAATATGTAGATTTAGAAAAGATTAGATTTCAAGAAACCTTAGCAGTAAATTTTAATAAAGAAAATATATCAGAAACTGTAGAAATTGCGCCAATGCTATTGATTCCTTTTGTTGAAAACGCCTTTAAACACGGTAGCATTATAGAAGGCCAATTAAAAGTAAATATATCTATTAAAATGGAGAACGATGATTTGTTTTTTAGTATTTCCAATTCTTTTCATCATCTACAGTTGGAGGAAAATAAAAAAGGTATTGGTTTAGAAAATATTAAAAAAAGATTGGAATTGTTATACCTCAATCAATTTGACTTACAAACCAAAATTGAAAATAATCTATATGAAGTAAATCTATGGGTTAAAAATCTAAATCCTAAAATACATGTCTAAAACCATACAGTGTATCATCGTTGACGATGAAGTAATTGCTCGAGAAATTTTAGAAAATCACTTGAGTAAAATGGAAAAGATTAGCGTAGTTGCCTCTTGCAAAAATGCCATCGAAGCCTATGGTGTTTTAGAAAATAATCATATAGACTTGGTTTTTCTCGATATCAATATGCCAGAAATTTCAGGGCTGCAATTTGCTAAATCTATACCACATTACACTAAAATAATTTTCACTACCGCTTATCGTGAATATGCTGTGGAAGGTTTTGATTTACAAGCGGTTGATTACTTATTAAAACCCATTTCATTTGATAGATTTTATCAAGCGATACATAAATATTTTAATGAAACACGACTCAAAAAGGTAGCACCAAGTAGTTTGGTAGAGGAAAAGCAAAATTTTATGTTTGTACGTGCAGACAGAAAAATGATTAAAGTAAACTTTAACGAAATTCAATATATCGAAAGTTCAGGTGACTATATAAAAATTGTTAGAGAAAAAGGCAATGTGGTTACCCGAGAAACCATTAGTAATATAGAGGCCAAACTGCCCCCTTCTACATTTTTAAGAACCCATCGATCGTATATCATTTCATTGGCACATGTGGTTTCTTTTACCAATGAACATATTGACTTAAAAAATAAAGCCATACCAATAAGTCGTAGTTTCAAATCATCGGTTTTAAATAAATTAGAATCTTTGTAAACTAAAAATTATCTTTGCACAAATTCAATTTATGGTGTCTACTGAAGCTTTTGTTTGTTCTTTTTCTGAAAATAATTTACCTCAAAATGCCGTGTTTACATGGAAGAGTCCGAGTAATATTGCTTTGGTAAAATACTGGGGTAAAACCGAACCACAAATCCCTAAAAACGCATCTATAAGTTTTACATTAAACAATTGTAATACGGTAACAACGGTTAGTTTTGAACAAAAGGAACCGTCAGAAAATCAAAATATTGAAATACTTTTTGAAAGAAAGCCGGCACCATCTTTTTTGCCAAAAATTCGTCAGTTTATTGATAGAATTTTACCCTACTCACCCTATTTGAATTACTACCATTTAAAAATAAGTACCGAAAATACTTTTCCGCATAGTAGTGGAATAGCATCCTCTGCTAGTGGCATGGCAGCATTGGCGATGTGTTTTATGAGTTTAGAAAAGCAGATGAACTTAGATATTTCTGATGATTATTTTTACCAGAAGGCTTCTTTTTTAGCGCGGTTAGGCTCTGGTTCTGCAGCCAGAAGTATTAAAGGAAATCTGGTGGTTTGGGGTGAACATCCACAAATTCCTAAAAGCTCAAATTTATATGGCATAGAATTCCCATTTCAAGTGCATTCAAACTTTAAAGATTATCAAGACACCATTCTGTTAGTAGATAAAGGCGAAAAACAAGTTTCTAGTACAGTGGGGCATAATTTGATGCATGCACATCCCTTTGCGGATAATAGATTTAAACAAGCCAATCAAAATCTTTCTGTACTAAGTCAAGTCCTTCAAAATGGTGATTTAAGCGAGTTTATACGAATTGTAGAAAGTGAAGCACTCTCTCTACATGCGATGATGATGACATCTAACCCTTATTTTATTTTAATGAAAACCAATACATTACAGATCATAGAAAAGATTTGGGAGTTTAGAAAATCTACCAATACTCACATATGTTTTACATTAGATGCTGGCGCTAACGTTCATGTACTTTATCCTTTTAAAGAAAAGAAAAAAGTCAAATCCTTTATTTTAAAGGAGTTGGTTCCTTTTTGCCAAAAAAATCAGTATATTTGTGATAGGCTCGGTCAAGGTTCTGAGTTAATGTTGTAGTTTCAGCCGAGTTTTAGCCTAAAGCTAATTTTTTGATATTTGAGCATATTAACCCTAATATATAGTTTACAAGGTAAGCTATGTCTTGGATTCAACTCAACTATCATGAAAAATTTAATAATACTTCTTCTATTTGCATTTGTAAGTAGTTTAACAAATGCCAACGCCCAGAAAGACACCATTTGGTACGATGCTAACTGGAAAAAAACCGAAAAAAAGTCTGCCATTTACTATAGACCCGAAGTTAAGAAAAAGGGTAAACTATACCATCAAGTAGATTATTATATGTCTGGCTCTAAACAAATGGAGGCCTATTCTCATGATGCCGAAGACCCTGTTTATGAAGGAGAGGTGAAATGGTATTTTGAAAATGGTAATACATTTCAAGTAGTCTACTATAACAATGGCGTTTTGAACGGTAAACGTCAAATCTATTTTGAAAACGGGAAACTAAAGACAGAATCGCATTATAAAGACGGTAAAATGCAGGGGAGCTATATCACTTATTTTGATAACGGTAATCCTAAAGAAAAAGGGCAATACGATGATAATCAGAAAGAAGGCCATTGGAAAATTTATTACGAAGACGGTAAGTTAAAAAGTGAAGGCAAATACGTTTTTGATAAAAAGGTAGATGTTTGGAAAACCAATTACTACGATGGTACCGTTAGTAAAGAGTCTAGTTAACCAATAAAATGTTAATTGTGATGTCAATGAGAACGTAATCATTTTTCTATTATATTTGTACCCAGAATATTGTAGGCATGAAAGGACCGCTTTTTTACGCAAAAATATTGTTGTTTGGTGAATATGGAATTATTAAAGATTCCAAAGGCTTAGCGATTCCATATAATTACTATCAAGGAGCTTTAAAAAAAACGGATACCTTTACAGAAGAAAGTCGCTATTCTAATCAAAAATTGAATGATTATTATCAATATCTACAGCATTTAGAGGTTGAGGGTATTGATTTAGATTTAGCACAGTTAAAAGAGGATATCAATGAAGGACTCTATTTTGACTCTAGTATTCCGCAAGGCTATGGCGTAGGTAGCTCTGGTGCTTTGGTTGCAGCCATTTACGACAAATACAGTAAAAATAAAATTACGGTACTAGAAAATTTAACTAGAGAAAAATTGCTAAGATTAAAGTCCGTTTTTTCTGAAATGGAATCTTTTTTTCATGGTAAAAGTTCTGGTCTAGATCCGTTAAACTCATATTTAAGCATCCCTATTTTAATCAATTCTAAAGACCACCTAGAAGCCACAGGAATTCCTTCACAAAAAAATGGAAAAGGAGCAGTTTTTCTATTAGACTCTGAAATTGTTGGCGAAACAGAGCCTATGGTACAAATTTTCATGAATAAAATGAAAAATGAAGGGTTTAGAAAAATGATACACGAAGACTTTGCCAAGTATACAGATGCCTGTATTGATAATTTTTTACATGGCGATGTAAAATCTTTGTTTGGCAATGTTAAAAGTCTTTCAAAGGTTGTGTTAAAACATTTTAAGCCTATGATACCAAATGCATTTCATAGTTTGTGGCAGCAAGGTTTAGAAACTAATAACTATTATTTAAAACTTTGCGGTTCTGGCGGAGGTGGCTATATTTTGGGATTCACTGAAGATTTTGAAAAAGCAAAAGAGGCCTTAGAAAATTATAAACTCGAAGTAGTTTATAGATTCTAAATTTCAATAATGGATTTACTAAAAATTGCTAAGGAGAACACGCCCAATCCAAAAAAAAAATATTCATTTCTTTTTAAATTTTTAAGCTTATTATCGGTAGTAAGAGGTTACAACATTTTAATTATTGTATTAGCACAGTATTTAGCAGCTATTTTTATTTTTTCGCCAGATAAAGGACTTAAAGATGTGTTATTTGATTTAGATCTGTATTTCATCGTTTTGGCCACAATATGCGTGATAGCATCTGGGTATATAATCAATAATTTTTATGATACTAAGAAAGACATTATCAATAAGCCTATTAAATCTAAAATTGACAGTATCGTTGGTCAAGGCACCAAATTGAGAATTTATTTTATGCTCAATTTTATAGGTGTTGTTTTTGCTTTTCTAATTTCATGGAGAGCCGCACTTTTTTTTTCGATCTATATTTTTTTGATATGGTTATATTCTCATAAGCTTAAAAAGTATCCATTACTGGGATTATTTTCTGCAGCTACATTGGCGATACTTCCTTTTTTCGCCATATTTATTTATTACAAAAACTTTTCTCAAATTATTTTTACACACGCCGCCTTTTTGTTTTTGGTGTTGATTATTAGAGAATTGGTTAAAGATTTAGAAAATATTAAAGGAGACATTGTTCAAAATAATCTCACCATACCCATTAAGTACAGTGAACGTTTTACTAAAATACTCATTACTATTTTGGTTGTGTTTACCTTAGATCCAATTTATTTTTTGTGGAAATATCCAGAAATTGGAACCATGCGCTATTATTTTTATTTTGTTGGAATTTCATTTTTATTGTTTTTAGTACTGCTTTATCGTGCTAATTCAAAAAAGGATTATGTTATTTTGCATAATATAATTAAAGCCATAATAGTTATTGGTGTTTTAAGCCTTATGTTAATTGACACTTCTGTAATTATTCAACGTATTATTGATGCTAATATTTAAGATTTTTTTAAGGTGCTGATATAGAATGTATTTCGTATTTTTGCAAAAAAAAATAAGTAATGACTGCAAGGAAATTCTCGTCGGGAGGACGACAAGAGAAATCCGGCTCAAATAAAAGTACCGGTAATTCAAAAAAAAGATCTAATTCTAAAGACAAAAACTTTAGACCCCATCCTCAAAAGATCAAAAACTTTAAAGTTAAAAGTAAATCAACTCAAGAACCTAATAAGAATGAGGGTATTCGTTTAAACAAGTATATAGCCAACGCTGGTATTTGTTCAAGAAGAGATGCAGATACTTTTATAAAAACAGGTAGTGCTTCTGTAAATGGTAAAGTGATTACAGAAATGGGCTATAAGGTGCAACTAGGTGATGAAGTAAGGTTTGACGGAGCATTAATATCTCCAGAAACAAAGCGGTATATTTTATTAAATAAGCCCAAAAATTATATTACCACAATGGATGATGAGCGGGGTAGAAAAACGGTAATGGAACTGGTTCAAAACGCTACGTCAGAAAGAATTTATCCAGTAGGTAGATTAGATAAAAATACTACGGGATTATTACTTTTTACCAATGATGGGGAAATGGCTAAAAAATTAACACACCCGAAACATAATGTAAAAAAACTCTACCATGTTGTATTAGATAAGAAATTAACAATGGCAGACTTGAATAAAATTTCAGAAAATTTTGTTCTAGATGGTAAAATGGTTTTTGTAGATAAGATATCTTATATAGAAAACAAACCAAAATTTGAAGTTGGTATAGAAATTCACTCGGGTAGAAATAGAATTGTAAGACGAATTTTTGAGCATTTTGGCTACAAGGTAACTAAACTAGATCGTGTTATTTTTGCTGGTTTAACTAAGAAAAATTTATCTAGAGGGGTGTGGAGGCATTTAACCCAACAAGAAATTAGTAATTTAAAAATGATATAAAAAAAAGCTTCCCTTGGGAAGCTTTTTTGTTTAGAAATTTATGGGATAGGCCTTCCCAGAAATGGTAACCTCAACAATATTATCGCAAGTGCCATCTCCATAATTAATTTCAAGCATTCTTTGACCCGTTTTAACTTCTAAAATTCCGGCAGTTAAAACTTTACAATCCATATCTTTTCTTAGCGCTTCTTTAACAGATAGGTGCCTTTCTAAACCAGATGAATGTATTACAGTGCGATTTCCTGTAATTAAATACACATTATCAGTCCAAGTAGAGGTGCCATGACCATCAATACATTCCCTTTTACCCGTTTCACTAAACATAAGTGAAGAGCTATCTTTTAAGGTAATTTTTAAATGTCTTTCGATATTGGTATATGGGTTTTGATTGTCTTTGTGAACAAAATGTGTTTTTTGCTCGTTACCTTCGATCTTGTTTTGATCGAAATAAAAATCTTCAAATTGGTGTAAGGCAATAACTTCGTTAACCTCTCTTTTTAGTTCAAAGTCTACAATAATTTTCCCCTCTAGAAAATGGTTGTTAGCGGTGGTGCAACCATCACCATAATCAAGTGTTACTGTAATGTTATTAGCATCATGTATTTGCCAAGAGACATTAACACATTCTGGTAAAAATGATGTTTTCTGATTTGTTTTAGCAGCAGTCTTTTTTTGAGCATTTTGATTTTCTGCTTCATAATAGGCATTTTCAATAATATCATTAATATTTTCATTAATCATATCAATTTGCACTTGTTGGTGAGCATCAGATAAATCATCAGCTACCACATTATCTTCAGTTTCATCATCTGAAGAACAGCTAGATATTAAGACGAACATAAAGTACATCCATAGGAAATTTGAAAGTAGGGGAGTACTTTTAATAGATTTCATAGCGTTTTTTTTATAGTTAACCATGCTTATAACGTAAAGACTGTCATTATAGTATATAAAAATAGCTTGATTTTTAATGTGGTCAAATCAAATATTAATAGTATCTTTGCCGCCTAATTTACAATTAGTACATAAAAATTATTAATAAAATTTAATGTTAGCATGTATTTAACACAAGACACAAAAAAAGAAATTTTTAAAAAGCACGGAAAATCTGAATCTGATACAGGTTCTCCTGAAGGACAAATCGCATTGTTTACGCACCGTATCAATCATTTAACGAATCATTTAAAAAACAATCGTAAAGATTTTAATACGCAAAGATCGTTAGTGAAGTTGGTAGGTAAAAGAAGAAATTTATTAAACTACTTGATCAAGACAGATATTACAAGATATCGTGCTATAGTGAAAGAGTTAGGATTAAGAAAATAATATTAAAGAGGCTGTAAAGCCTCTTTTTTTTGGTGAAAGTTGAATTAAACGAGGAAATCTTCAGAATTTTTAAATACTTTTACCACATCTTTTTAAGATAAGACATTAAAAATCTTATAAACACTAAAGTAATTCATCGGCAAACTATTCTCTATAATTGAGAGCAACACAACTACAAATGTTTAACGAATGAATTAATAAGCGTGCCAAAGTTTGGTATGCACAAAAAACAAAGTATGATTCCAAAAGTATTTAATGAAACGATTGATTTAGGTCAAGGTAGATCTATATCAATTGAAACAGGAAAATTAGCAAAGCAAGCCGATGGTTCTGTGGTGGTTAGAATGGGAGACTGTATGTTATTAGCAACAGTAGTTTCTGCCAAAAGTGCAAGTCCCGGTATAGATTTCTTACCGTTAACAGTAGATTATAGAGAAAAATTTTCTGCGGCAGGGCGTTATCCAGGTGGTTTTTTTAAAAGAGAGGCTAGACCTAGTACAGAAGAGATTTTAACGATGCGATTGGTTGATCGAGTGCTTCGACCGTTATTTCCTAAAGATTATCACGCAGAAACACAGGTAATGATCCAATTAATGTCTAATGACGACAATGTGATGCCAGATGCTTTGGCAGGATTAGCGGCCTCGGCATGTATTGCCCTATCTGATATTCCTTTTGAAACTCCAATTTCTGAAGTGCGCGTCGCAAGAATTGATGGTGAATTAGTGATTAATCCTAGTAGAGAAGAATTGAACAAAGCAGATATCGATATGATGGTTGGTGCTTCTGCAGATTCTGTGATGATGGTTGAAGGTGAAATGGATGAGATCTCTGAAGAGGAAATGGCCGAAGCTATAAAATTTGCACATGAAGCCATTAAAGTGCAGTGCGAAGCTCAAGTAAGATTGGCCGAGGCAGTAGGGAAAAAAGAAACCAGAACTTATGAGCCAGAGGTAACAGACGAAGATTTAGAGGCTAAAATTAGAGAAATGGCCTATCAAAAATGTTATGATATCGCTCAAAAAGGAACGTCTAAACAAGAAAGAAGTGAAGCTTTCGCTGAAGTGAAAGAAGAAATTGTTGGCACATTTAGTGAAGAAGAACAAGAAGAGTTAGGAGATTTAATCGGAAAATATTTTGCCAAGGCTCAAAAAGAGGCGGTAA
>JAUIJW010000246.1 GCA_030431085.1 Bacteroidia bacterium | reverse complement strand
TAACCCGTACACTGGGTTTTTAAGGTAGGTAATATCACTCACTAATATTTTTTCGTGTGGATAAACTCCTAAAAAGTTCTCTATAAAATCAAGCTGTCTAGAAAGAACATCAGTTTTAATATTAACCGTAAGATTTTTACTGGGAAGATTGGTAACAACCTGTGTTGGCTTGCTATCATATGTAGCATAATTACGGTTAAGTTGTATATTTAATTCAATGTCTGTTCTGTTTTTTCCTTTGAGTTGGTAGAGAATATGATTTTCTAGAATTGTAGTCTCTTGATTAAGATCAGAATTTAAAGTATAACCAATTGGAACCTTGAAATTGATATGGTAATAGGTAGGGTTAATATATAAATCATCCATGTCCAAGTTATTCATTACCTCCCAATGATTAGAATAAACGGCTGGGGCTAAATACCAAAATCTTAGATTATAGTTATTTGGATTGTAACCATACCTAGTAAAAATGTCTAAAGGAACTTTTACGGTATATCTGGCCTTAATACTAATAGAGTCTCTGGGATGCAATGGCTGATGCAAAGTTAATTTAAGAACATCAACAGAATCTTGTAATACTTGATATTGTATAGTTTGTGTATCACTATAAATACTATCAATTTTTGAATAACCTCTTTTTTTTAATCTGGCAAAATATAGGCTTTTATCATAATTCTCTATCAACCGTTTAGAAAGCGGTGTCGTTCTATCTTTATAAGCATTGGCCCAATTGTGTAAATAAATATGATTTAGAACAGAATCACTTTCATTGACATAAAAAATATCTTGACAGATTTCTATACTTCTGTTTTTTACATCTAATTGCGCATCAATACTTATTTTATTAGATTGGGCTTCTAATAAAAATGGTATATTAAATACTAATAATAGTAAGTAGTATCTTTTTCGCAATGGTGTATAAAACTTTAATGGTGATTGAATTAAAAGTTTGGACTTAAGTGATGTTTGGTATAGAAATTATTGATGATTTCTACAACTTCATCGGCTTGATCTACCACATGAAAGAGATCAAGGTCCTTTTTACTGATGTTTGAAAATTTTTCTAAAAGAGTTTCTTTGATCCAATCTAATAGACCGCTCCAAAATTCACTACCGACTAGAATTATGGGGAATTTACCAATTTTTTGAGTTTGAATTAAAGTAATGGCTTCAAATAGTTCGTCTAAAGTACCAAACCCGCCTGGCATCGCCACAAACCCCTGAGCATATTTAACAAACATAACTTTACGAACAAAGAAATAATCAAAATCTAAATTTTTGTCGTTGTCAATATATGGATTATCATGTTGTTCGAATGGCAATTCAATATTTAAACCAACGGAAACACCTTTACCTCGATGAGCACCTTTGTTACCTGCTTCCATTATCCCAGGTCCACCTCCAGTAATAACGCCATAACCATGCTGAGTTAATTTAAAGGCTATATTTTCGGCCAATTCATAATAAAGATCACCAGGCTTGGTTCTAGCAGAACCAAACACACTAACACATGGGCCAATTCGACTAAGCTTTTCATAACCATCTACAAATTCACTCATGATCTTAAAAATAGCCCAAGAATCATTTGTTTTGATTTCATTCCAAGTTTTTTGTTTTAACTTTTCTCTAATTTTTTTTTCTTCATTATTTGTCATAACCTCATTGTTTAGCGATTCAATTTTTTTTTTGATTTATGAATTTAAATGTAACTCTTTTTTTAAAAAATGTGCAGTATAACTTTCTTTGTTTTCAATGATGTCTTCTGGAGTACCTTCACATAATATTTTACCACCTTTGGCACCACCTTCTTTTCCAATATCAATAATATAATCACATAACTTAATTACATCTAAATTGTGCTCGATAACCAATACAGTATTGCCTTTATTCACGAGTTTATTAAGTACGTTCATTAAAATTCTAATATCTTCAAAATGTAACCCCGTAGTAGGTTCATCTAAAATATAGAAAGTGTTTCCTGTATCTCTTTTTGAAAGTTCCGAAGCCAATTTAATTCTTTGGGCTTCGCCACCCGAGAGTGTAGTAGATTGCTGGCCAAGTGAAATGTAACCTAGGCCTACGTCTTGTATGGTTTTGAGTTTTTTATGGATTTTAGGGATGCTTTCAAAAAAATCTACAGCTTCATCAATAGTCATGTTAAGCACATCCGAAATAGATTTACCTTTATATCTTATTTCTAAGGTTTCCCTAGTAAATCTTTTCCCTTGACAAGTTTCGCACTCTACTTCAACATCTGGTAAAAAATTCATTTCAATAACTCTTACTCCACCGCCTTGACAAGTTTCACACCTACCTTCTTTTACGTTAAAAGAAAACCGTCCAGGTTTATATCCACGAATTTGGGCCTCAGGTGTTTTAGCAAACAGAGATCGAATTTCGCTAAAAACTCCGGTATACGTTGCGGGGTTTGATCTTGGTGTTCGCCCAATTGGTGTTTGATTAATATCGATAACCTTGTCAATATGTTCTAAACCCTTAATAGATTTATAAGGCAAGGGTTTTTTTACGGCTCTGTAAAAGTGTTTATTTAAAATAGGGTAAAGGGTCTCGTTAATTAATGTAGACTTGCCACTACCAGAAACTCCTGTTACTGCAACTTTCAAATTTTAATAGTTTAAATGCGAAGCTAAAGGAATTTTTTCTTTGCCTATATATTGGTAGTTATTTTGATGGAGTGATTAGGTGCAACACTTTTCTAAACATTAATTAGCACAC
>JAUIJW010000030.1 GCA_030431085.1 Bacteroidia bacterium | reverse complement strand
AATTCCAAAACGCGTTGAATCTCTTCAGATAAAAAGTTAGGATGGTCTGCAACAACATCGCCAATAATTATTATGCCAGGAGAATTGTAATCAATAGACGCGATTAATTGATTTGAATAATTCAAAGTACTTATAGATGAAGATTCATTAATTAAGGTGCCATTTTGTAGAATAGCGATAGGTGTATGTTGGCTTCTATATTGAGAAACTATTTGGGTAATTTCTTTAACTTTTCTTAGCCCCATTAGAATGACTAAGGTGGCTGAAGATTGCGCGGCCAATTTTAGATCTTTTGATAAAGTGCCATCCTTAGTAGTACCGGTAACCACCCAAAAACTAGTGCTAACACCTCTTTTGGTTAAAGGGATGCCTTGAGTAGATGGTACTGCTAAGGCGCTACTAATTCCTGGAATAACTTCAGTTAAGATCCCGTTGTTTTCAAGGTGTTCGATTTCTTCACTACCTCGACCAAACACGAAGGGGTCACCCCCTTTTAAGCGAATTACATATTGGTGTTTTAATGCATTTTCAACGAGAATTTCATTGATCTTTTCTTGTTGGTAGCTTGCTTTGCCAAATCTTTTCCCAACAAAGATAAGCTTAGCGTTGGTGGTGTTATATTGTAATATTTTAGTATTAACAAGCGCATCATAAATAATAACATCCGCATTTTTAATGGCGTTTAAACCTTTGATGGTAATTAACTCTTCATGGCCAGGCCCAGCTCCAACTAATGTGACTTTCGGAAAATGAGGTCTCTTTTTCATATAAAAAACGAATTATGATAATTATAAATTTATGATTTGGTAAAAATACGTATTTTATTTAAAAAAATTACTTAAAAATGTAAAAAATAAGTATAAATACGTATTTTTGCTATGTAATTTCAAATAGATAGTTATGAAAACAGTGATTGTGATAGGTAATGGTATGGTGGGGTATAAGTTTTGTGAGAAATTTATGGAGAGTGAAGATGCGACTAATTTCAAATTGATTGTATTTGGTGAGGAGCCTAGACCAGCATACGATAGAGTACACTTGAGTGCTTATTTTGAAAACCAAGATGCTACATCGTTACAGATGGCTCCACGAGAATGGTATCAAAATCAACAAATTGAGCTTATTACTAATGAACGAGTAACGGATATTCATCGTTCAACTAAAACTATCACTACAGAGCATGACCGTAGTTATCAGTATGACTATCTGGTGTTAGCCACAGGATCTGCTCCTTTTGTACCTAATATCAATGGTATTGAGAAAAAAGGAGTTTTTGTATACAGAACTATTGAAGATTTAGATGATATTCTAACTTATGCAGATACTATTAAAGCTAAGTATAAACAGCCTAAGGCAGCTGTGCTCGGAGGTGGTTTGTTAGGTTTGGAAGCGGCTAAAGCAGTGATGGATATGAATTTAGAAGCTCACGTAGTAGAATTTGCGTCAAAGTTAATGCCGAGACAATTAGATATAAGAAGTAGCAAAGTCTTACAAGTGAAATTAGAATCTATGGGTTTGAATATTCATTTGAGTAAAGCTACCAATCAAATTTTAGGTGATGATTTTATCACTGGAATGGAGTTCGGAGAGGAAGATCAATTGGATGTGCAAATGTTAGTAGTCTCTGCAGGGATAAGACCTAGAGATGAATTAGGAAAAACCTGTAATCTTAAGATGGGAGTTAGAGGTGGTATTGAGGTCAATGACAGGATGCAGACCTCAGACCCGAATATTTTTGCTATTGGAGAAGTAGCACTGTACAATCAAATGATTTATGGTTTATTAGGGCCTGGTTATGAAATGGCCACTGTAGCCGTAGAACAAATAGTAGGTAATTAGGAGATTAAAATGAGTAAAGACATCGATATGTCAACCAAACTTAAACTAATTGGTGTAGATGTTGCTAGTTTTGGTGAACCCTTTATGCCTGTGGAAAAAGGACACTCTATTATATTTGAAAATAAGACCAAAAGCTTATACAAACGTATTAATGTGAGTCATGACGGAAAAGATTTATTAGGAGGTATTTTGGTGGGTGATGCAACGGATTATAATATGCTTCATCAAATTTACCTTAACGGAATGACTTTACCAGACAATGCAGAAGAATTAATATTGGGTACAAGAGAAGATGGCAAGTCTAATTTTGGTAGTGCTATAGATTTACCGGATACAGCCCAAATTTGTTCTTGCGAAAGCGTTACAAAAGGAGCAGTATGTGGAGCAATACAAGATGGTAGCTGTAACGACTTAAACGACATTGTTAATTGTACCAAGGCTACAACAGGTTGTGGAGGCTGTAAGCCAATGGTGGTAGAATTGGTGAATGAAACTTTAAAATCTCTGGGGAAAGAAGTTAAGGAAACTATTTGCGAACATTTCGAGCTCAATCGTCAAGAACTCTACGGCATTATTAAAGTAAAAAAACTGACAACATTTGATGAGGTTTTGGATACCTGTGGGCAAGGAACTGGATGTGAAACATGTAAACCTTTGGTGGCCTCAATTTTTGCTAGTATTTATAACGATACTGCCAATAAAGAAGATGTAATTCAAGATACAAATGATAGGTTTTTGGCAAACATTCAGCGTAATGGTACTTATTCTGTTGTACCGAGAATTCCTGGTGGAGAAATAACACCTGAAAAACTAATTGTAATTGGTGAAGTGGGTAAGAAGTATAATCTTTATACTAAAATTACTGGAGGTCAGAGAATTGATTTATTTGGCGCACAATTAAATGATTTGCCAGCAATTTGGAAAGAATTAATTGAAGCTGGATTTGAAAGTGGTCATGCTTATGGTAAATCTTTGCGAACCGTAAAAAGTTGTGTGGGCTCAACTTGGTGTCGCTATGGTATGGACGAAAGTGTAAGTTTTGCCATTGCTTTAGAAGAGCGATATAAAGGGTTAAGATCTCCACACAAAATAAAAGGGGGAGTGTCTGGCTGTATAAGAGAGTGTGCAGAAGCTCGTGGTAAAGATTTTGGTGTAATTGCAGTAGAAGGAGGGTGGAACCTTTATGTTTGTGGAAATGGTGGAGCTACACCAAAACATGCACAGTTATTAGCCGAGCAAATTGATAACGAAACTTGCATTAAATATTTAGATAGGTTTTTAATGTATTATATCCGTACTGCTGCGCCATTAATGCGTACCGCCGCTTGGTTAGAAAAGCTTGACGGTGGTATTGAACAATTAAAAAATATTGTTATAGAGGATAGCTTGAATTTGGCAGAAGAATTAGAAACAGAAATGCAATCATTGGTTGATGCTTACGAGTGTGAATGGAAGCAGGTAGTAGAAAGTGAAGCGCTACAGAGTAGATTTAAACACTTTTTAAATACTGATGATAGAGATGATAATATTCTATTTGTACCAATGAGAGATCAATTAAAACCACAATCTTGGAATTAACCAACTAAAACTAAACATCATGGAAACTTTTTTAAATACCAATCAAGCCATTACTAAAGAACAAGTTAAAGTGTGGTTTAAGGCAGCGGCCATAGATGAATTTCCAGCCAATGGAGGTGCCTGTATTAAATATAAAGATAAGCAGGTGGCTATTTTTAATTTTGCACGAAATAATGCTTGGTATGCCTGCCAAAATGCCTGTCCGCATAAAATGGAAATGGTTTTATCGAGAGGGATGATTGGAGATAGTGACGGTGTACCTAAGGTTGCTTGTCCAATGCATAAAAAGAATTTTTCTTTAAAAACTGGCGAAAATATTAATGGCGATCTTGAGGCTATACAAGTTTATCCAGTTAAAATTGACAATGGCTTTGTCTATGTAGGTTTTTCTGAATAAATTTGGCTTTAAATAGCCAAAATGAGTATTCAAAATAAATTTAATGCTGCCATTGCCAAATTCGATTCGGCCAATCAAGCAGATCCAAACAAAGAACATTATAATGGTAAAGATTATTCTAAGGAACTGCTTTATGCCCTTAGAATGACCGATCAACTAAGTACTTTTGAGCCTAATGCAAGTGAAGCACTTAAGTTGGCGGTAAGGTGCCAACATATTTGTCGTTGGGAAATAGATCGTCAAGATTACGAAATGAATCGAGTAGGATATTTAAAATGGCGCCATGATTTAAAGATTTTTCACGCCAAAAAAGCGGCCTCTATTTTAGAAGAAGTGGGTTATGAACAAGACTTAATTGATGAGGTTAAGTTTTTACTTCAAAAGAAACAATTAAAAAAACATGAAGACACACAAACCTTAGAAGATGTTGTATGTTTGGTGTTTTTAGAGTATTATTTTGAAAGTTTTTCTAAGAAATACGATAAGGATAAACTGGTAGAGATTCTCAAAAAAACTTGGGCAAAAATGTCTGATAAGGGCCATCGTGCAGCTTTAGAGTTAAATTTAAGCAGTAGCTCCAAAGCTTTGATAGCGGAAGCAATATCTTAATTTTGGCGTATTCATGCAAGGCACTGAAGATAGGGACAATTTAGATTTACAAGCTTTTAAAAAGTTTAGAAGGTTTTATTTTACGGCCATTATAATTATTGTAGCGACCTTGCTTCTTATACAGTTTGTTACTCAAAGACAGCTTCAAAATCAGCTAAACGATTCTCATATTGTCAATATTGCCGGGCGGCAGAGAATGCTAAGTCAAAAAATTGTCAAAGAAGTACTTTATTTATTTCAGGCAGAAGGAGATCATTCTAAAAGTAAAGAACGTTTGTTGAAGGATGTTAATACATTTTCTGAAGCGCATCAAAACTTACAAGATATACAACATCGATTAGGTGATCTTACAAGGCAAGATAAGGAATTAAAGAAGCAATTTCATGCATTGAATTCTTCTCAAAATCAGTTGGTTAATTTGGTAGATGAGTTGGTGTTTGTAGATAGCTTAGTGTCTATTGATCGTGTTAGGAAGAAATTGGAATTATTGAGTGCTGCAGAGAATCGCTTTCTCCATCAAATGGATGATATCGTTTTTAGGTTAGATGATTTAAGCAAGGCTAAAGTCACCAACCTTAAAAAACTAAATTATGCCCTGCTAATTATTGTGTTGCTAGTACTATTATTAGAAGGGATCTTTTTGTTTAAGCCATTGTCTATTCAAATCAAAAAACTGGTTTCTAATTTAATTGTCGCACAGAAAAAAACAGAAAATGAATTAAATCAGGTTAATCACCTCTATCAAGCAAAAGAATCGCTATTACAGGAATTGCAAGGATTGTATTACGCCATAGATAATGCAGCATTATTTATTAGCATTGGCCAAGATAACCAAGTTATTCATATCAGTAAAAAGTTTGCTAGATTACTTGAAATTGATGCCTCATCGGCTACAGCCACCATTGAAGAATTATTAACAGTTGAAGAAGCAGAGCAAGAAAAACTTAAAAATTTATTAGCAAGAAAACAAAATTCCGTCTGGTTTGAAGAAATACAAATTACCACTTTAAAGGGGCGAAAAATTTGGTTAGAAGTCTCTATTATTTCGATTAACCAAATTAATAATGACCAAAATGCACTTATTTTATGTAATGATATTACGGTTAGGAAGGAAAGTCAAGACGAAATAGATAAATTGAATAAGCAGAAATTCGAGCGTGAAATTCAATCGCAGAAAAATCAAGCCAGTCAAATAGTAGAAGCACAAGAAGAAGAGCGTAAAAGAATTGCCAAAGATATTCATGATGGTATCGGACAAACGTTAACGGCACTCAAATTTAATTTAGAATCTATTGATGTTAAGAATATTGAAAAAGTACAAGTAAAAGTAGATAGATTAAAAGGCTTGTTAAGTAGTTTAATTAAAGAAGTAAGAACAGTAACCTTTAATTTAACACCGCCAGAACTTCAAGATTTTGGCATCGTAGCTACCCTACAAAAACTCGTTCAACAACTCAATAATTTTACAGGTAAAGAGATTTATTTTCAAAACAAAACAGATTTTAATGGCCGATTTGATTCTTTGGTAGAAATTAATTTGTATCGTGTAGTACAAGAGGCGGTTAATAATGCCTTAAAATATGCTAATTCTAATTGTATTATTGTAAGCTTAAGCCATTCTAAAGACAAGCTAAGTATTGTTATTGATGATGACGGCGTTGGTTTTGATATGGCTCTTTTAAAAACCAAAGAAAACGGAGTAGGTATGGGCCTGTTTTTTATGAGAGAAAGAATTCACTATATTAATGGTAGAATTTTTATCAGCTCTTCTCCTGGTAACGGTACTAGAATTACCATAAATATAGATCTTTAATTAAGTAAGAAAAGTATCTCAGTAAATTGGAGATAATTTTTTTATATTCGCGTATGCTTTCAAAAAAAACAAAATATGGCCTAAAGGCACTCACCTACATTGCAAGGCAAGAAGACAAAACGATGGTGCCCATTGCCACTATTGCAGAAAGTGAAAATATATCACACAAGTTTTTAGAAAGTATTTTACTCACCTTAAGAAAATCTGGGTTTTTAGGTTCAAAAAAAGGAAAGGGTGGAGGCTACTATCTGTTGAAAGATCCTAAAGAGATTCTAATGACAGATGTTATACGAATTTTAGAAGGTCCAATTGCTCTAGTACCCTGTGTAAGTTTGAATTATTACGAAAAATGCGACGATTGTCAAGATGAACAAAAATGCAGCGTGTATCGATTGATGATTCAAGTGCGTGACAATACTTTAGAAGTGTTTAGAAATAATACCTTAGCAGATTTAACTTAAAACCTATTAAAACTATAGGTAAATAGAATTTTAACATTATTTTTTTGGATTGAAAAGGAATTATACCTTAACTTTGCATTTAAATCTAGTAACCCGATAGGGTAATAGTATTTAAGTAAATGATATGCAGAATAGAATTAAAGATATTAATATAGAGCAACTTAATAAAGAGTTGAAAGGTCAACGTCCAGAAGATATTGTTAAATGGGCCTTAACTTTAACAGACAATAGAATTGTAACCACCAGTTTTGGAGTTTACTCAGCAGTATTACTCAATACCTTTCATCAATTAGATAGTGGTATTAAAGTTATTTGGTGTGATACAGGCTATAATACCCCTAACACTTACCGGCATGCACTGGATCTAATGAATAGACTAGATTTAAATGTGAAAAAGTATGTTCCCCTTCAATCAACCGCATTTACAGATGTTACCTTAGGTATACCAGAAATAGACGATCCGAAGCATGCCGAATTTACAGAGATTGTAAAATTAGAACCATTTAGAAGAGCCTTGGCAGAACATCAGCCAAAACTGTGGTTTACCAATATTAGGGTAAGACAAACCGAATACAGGAGCTCAAAAGATATTTTAAGTTTTAGTAAAGACGGTATTCTTAAAGTGAGTCCGTTTTACTATTGGAGCGATGAAGAGTTAGACGAGTATTTAGAGGCACATCAATTGCCAAAAAATGAGTCTTATTTCGATCCAACAAAAGCACTAAGTAACAGAGAGTGCGGAATCCATTTACAATAAGATTATGCAAAGTTTTAGAACCGAAATAGAAAACCCAGTTGTAGAAAGAGACATTATCGAATTAGAGAAAAAAATTCGATTGTTTAATGATGGTAACATTAATGAAGAGCGTTTTAGAAGTTTACGTTTGGCCAGAGGTGTATACGGGCAGAGACAGCCTGGGGTACAAATGATAAGAATTAAACTACCGTTTGGTAAAGTAACATCAGAACAATTGCATAGAATTGCAGATGTTTCTGATGAATTTTCTAGAGGAAGGCTTCATATTACAACGCGTCAAGACATTCAGATTCATCATGTAAGTTTAGACAGAACGCCAGAACTTTGGGCAGAATTGGCCAAAGACGATATTACCATTAGAGAAGCTTGTGGTAATACGGTAAGAAATGTTACAGCATCAGTCACAGCTGGAATCGATCCTAACGAACCCTTCGATGTAACACCTTATGCTCACGCCACCTTTCAGTTTTTTTTAAGAAATCCGATTTGTCAAGAAATGGGCCGGAAATTTAAAATTTCCTTTTCTGGAACAGATGATGATACAGCATTAAGCTATTTACACGATTTAGGTTTTATTGCTAAAGTAAAACAGATTAACGGTAAAACTATTAAAGGGTTTAAAGTGATGTTAGGCGGAGGATTAGGGTCTCAGCCTAGACAGGCAGATGTTTTTTATGAGTTTTTGCCTACCGAAAAATTAATTCCAGTAATTGAAGGCGCTTTGAGAGTCTTTGATCGTTATGGAGAGAGAAGTAGAAGGGCAAAAGCTAGGTTGAAGTTTTTATTGAAAGATATAGGTCTGGATGGTTTTAAAACTCTAGTAAATGAAGAACAAAAAGCCTTATCTTATCAAGAATACCCCATTGATACTGCCAATTTTGAGCAAGAGTTAGAATTACCCCAATACGATATTGATACCGTTGAGGTAGTAGATCAAAACACATATCAGCAATGGTTATCAACTAATGTAACAGCACAAAAACAGGAGGGATTGTTTGCTATAGGTATTAAAGTGCCTTTAGGCGATTTTTATACAGATAAAGCTAGACAATTGGCAGATTTAGTAAAGCAGTATGCAGGTAATGAAATTAGGTTATCATTGCGTCAAAATATTTTGATTAAGCATGTTCGTGAGGAATTATTACCATTCTTTTATATCGAATTGCAAAAGCTTGGGTTTACAGAGGTAGGGTACGATAGTACTGTAGATATTACAGCTTGTCCTGGAACAGATACTTGTAATTTAGGTATTGCCAGTAGTACAGGTATTGCAGAAGTATTAGAAGATTTATTAAAGAAAGAATTTCCACAATACCTCAACAACAAGGAGGTAACAATAAAAATTAGTGGCTGTATGAATGCCTGTGGGCAACACAATATGGCACATATTGGCTTTCAAGGAATGTCTATTAAATCAGGAAAATTAACGGCGCCAGCCTTACAAGTATTACTTGGTGGTGGTATATTGGGAGATGGTCAAGGTCGTTTTGCCGATAAAGTCATTAAGATTCCTAGTAAAAGAGGTCCACTAGCTTTAAAACTTTTACTTGCAGACTTTGAAAGCCATAAAACTTCTAGCCAATCATTTTTAGACTATTATGATGTAAAAGGGCAGAAATATTTTTATGATTTATTAAAACCTTTAGCAGATACAGATAATTTAACCCAAGAAGATTTTATTGATTGGGGGTCTGATGAAGCCTATGTTAAGGCTATAGGTGTAGGAGAATGTGCAGGTGTGGTAATTGACTTAGTGAGTACACTACTTTATGAAAGTGAAGAAAAAATAGAAAACGCTATTGAAGCTTTAGCACAAAAGCAATATGCCGATAGTATATATCATACCTATTCATCATTGATTAATACCGCAAAAGCCGTACTGATTGATTCTGAAATTAAAACCAATACACAAAAAGGAATTGTTGAAGATTTCGACAAAACATTAGTGCAACCTGGTATTCTACCACTAGAAGGTACATTTAGTGATTTGGTTTTTCAAATTAATAAAAACGAGCCTACAGAAGAATTCGCTGTAAAATATCTGGAAAGCGCTAGAAAATTCTACAATACGATTAATGCTCTTAGAACCAATGCCGTTAAAAATGAACAGTAATACCACATCAAAATTAACATTGGTAGGCGCTGGCCCTGGAGATCCAGACCTTATTACAATTAAAGCTATTAAAGCTTTAGAATGTGCCGATGTGGTGTTGTATGATGCCTTGGTTAATAGAGTTTTACTAAACCATGCTGCAAAAGCTAAAAAAGTATTTGTAGGCAAAAGAGCAGGTTTACATGCCGTAACACAAGATAGAATCAATAAGCTGATTGTGGAGTATGCCTTAGGTGGGCTACATGTCGTACGCTTAAAAGGAGGTGATCCCTATGTTTTTGGTAGAGCAGCAGAAGAAATTGCTTGTGCAGAAAGTTTCGGAATAGAGGTTGAAGTAATTCCAGGAATTTCTTCAGCTTTAGCGGTACCGTCAAGTTTAGGAATTGGTCTTACCAAAAGAAATATTGCAGAAAGCTTTTGGGTGATATCTGGTACAACCTCAAAAAATCAACTAAGTGAAGATATTAAATTGGCAGCTTTGTCAACAGCCACTGTTGTAATCCTTATGGGGGTAAAAAAGTTAAACGATATAGTGACTATTTTTAAAGAACAGGGTAAGGCAGAGACAGCGGTTGCGGTCATTCAAAATGGCACAACCTCTAATGAAAACTATGCCATGGGTACAATAAATTCAATACAAAAAGCTGTGAAAATGAAGAATATTAGCACACCGGCCATTATCGTAATTGGCGAAGTGGTTAAAGAAAGTCATCAATTACAAAAGTTCTATCATGAATTACAAGGGCAGCATGTCATGCAAATGGCATCGCCGTTGATGCCCTAAACTCCAAAAAAAGATACAAATAAAAAATACACTCGATTTTATTAAGAATAATTCTAAATAAATTACGAAATTTGCAAACTGAAAAATAAAAAAATGATTAAGACAGATATATTAATAATTGGTGCGGGTCCGGTAGGAATGTTTACAGTATTTGAAGCTGGTTTATTAAAACTAAAGTGTCATCTCATAGATGCCTTACCGCAACCAGGAGGGCAATGTGCAGAGATCTATCCTAAAAAACCTATTTACGATATTCCTGCATTTCCAGAAGTTTTAGCTGGTGATTTGATCGATAATCTTGCAGAGCAGATTAAACCATTTCAACCGGGTTACACTTTAGGTGAAAGAGCAGAAACCATAGAAAAGTTAGAAGACGAAACCTTTAAGGTAACAACTAATAAAGGAACAGTTCATGTGGCTCCAACAATTATTATTGCGGGAGGTTTAGGTTCTTTTGAGCCTAGAAAACCACCTATCGCTAATATTGTTGATTTTGAAGATAAGGGAGTTGAGTATATCATAAAAGATCCAGAATTTTATAGAAATAAAAAAGTTGTGATTTCTGGAGGTGGCGACTCTGCCTTAGACTGGTCAATATTCTTGAGTAACGTAGCCAGTGAAGTAACATTGGTGCATAGAAGAAATGAGTTTAGAGGTGCTTTAGATTCTGTTGAAAAAATTGCAGAATTATCTAAATTAGGTAAAATCAACTTAATTACCGAGGCAGAGGTAAAAGAGCTACATGGCGACGATAAACTAGAGGGCGTTACGATTAAACATAAAAAAGAAGGTGATTTATTACTTAATGTAGATCATTTTATCCCTTTGTTTGGACTGTCTCCAAAGTTAGGCCCGATGGGTGATTGGGGCTTAGAAATTGAAAAAAACGCTATAAAAGTAAATAATGCTTTAGATTATGGTACGAATATAAAAGGTATTTTTGCTGTTGGTGATGTTAACACCTATCCTGGAAAGCTAAAATTAATACTTTGTGGTTTCCATGAAGCTACTATTGCTGTACAATATGCCTACCAAATCATTAATCCAGAAAAGAAATTTGTAATGAAATACACTACTGTAGGTGGTGTAGAAGGTTTCGATGGTACCAAAAAAGAAGCGAAAAAAGCAGTTGTAAAAAGTGTAGTTTAAATGAGCGATATCACTATAATCATAAAAGATAGAGAAGGAGAAACACATAAACTATTAGCTCCAACAGACATGAATATGAATGTGATGGAGCTATGTAAATCTTACGAGTTACCCGTTGAAGGAACTTGTGGAGGTATGGCGATGTGTGCTTCTTGCCAATGCTATGTTAATTCAGATCATCCGCTGCCAGAAAAAAGTGATGATGAAGAAGATATGTTAGACCAAGCTTTTCACGTTGAAGACAATAGCAGGTTAGGCTGTCAATTACACCTATCTCCAGAAATGGATGGTCTAGAGTTAGAATTGGCACCAGAATAATAGAATCATCAATAATATTGAGAGACATTATTAATTTTCAAAGAAGATATAAAATTGGTATTTGAAAATTAATTGTGTTTCTTTGTATATCCGTTCATTAATTTGTTAATCCATTGTTATCAAGAAAGGCCGAGGGATTAGAACCGATGAAGCCTTGGCAACCCTTTTCTAAAAGTAGGTGCTACATTCTACCTTTGAACCTTTCAAGGATAGATAACCCCATCGTTTGTTTTAATCTTTTTAATTTATTGATATCATTTGGGCGTTACCGCAAAGCGGTCGGGCTTTACGTTATATCTTTTTTGTAAAAAAGGATGTCACTTCAATCCCTAACGCAAATTGGTTGAATGCAGTGATATAAAAGCATACATCATGTATAGTATAGAAAAAGAGTTAGAAAAAAGAATTTTAGTTTTAGATGGGGCCATGGGTACCATGCTTCAGCAATATAAATTTACCGAAGAAGATTTTAGAGGCGAACAGTATAAGGATTTTGACATGCCTTTACAAGGCAATAATGATGTGTTGTCTATCACACAGCCTTGGGCCATCAAGGAAGTGCATCGTAAGTATTTTGAAGCTGGAGCAGATATTATAGAAACTAATACTTTTTCAAGTACCACCATCGGTATGGCAGATTACAATCTAGAAGATGCCGTGTATGAGCTCAATTATCAATCAGCAAAAATAGCTAAAGAAGTCGCTATAGAATTTACCAAAAAGCAACCAGAAAAACCTCGTTTTGTTGCCGGTTCCATAGGCCCTACTAACAAAACGGCTAGTATGTCGCCTAATGTGAATGACCCAGGTTATCGCGAAGTAACTTTTGAAGATTTACGAAAAGTATATAAACAGCAAATACAAGCACTTGTTGATGGCGGTGTAGATTTATTATTGGTAGAAACGGTTTTTGATACTTTAAACGCTAAAGCCGCTCTGTTTGCCATAGAAGAAGTAAAAGAGGAAAGAGATATTAACATACCTACAATGTTGAGTGGTACCATTACAGATGCTAGTGGCAGGACATTGTCTGGGCAAACTGCAGAAGCTTTTCTTATTTCGGTATCACATATTCCGTTATTAACAGTTGGATTTAATTGTGCCTTGGGTGCTAATTTATTACAGCCGCATTTAGAAGCTATCGCTAGTAAAACAGACTTTGCGATTTCGGCTCACCCCAACGCAGGTCTACCTAATGCGTTTGGTGAGTACGATGAAACGCCAGAACAAATGGCTGATCAAATAGAAGAATATTTAAAAAGAAATTTGATCAATATCATTGGAGGCTGTTGTGGCACTACTCCAGAGCACATTGCTGCTATTGCGGCGTTGGCAAATAAATATAAGCCGCGAAAAATAATAACGGCGATTAACGCTTGATAAATAGATGGTATTAGAAGTAGCAGTTTTGCAAATTAAACCAGGGCGATCTCGTGAGTTTGAATTAGCTTTTAAAGAAGCATCATCAATTATTGCTTCAATAAAGGGATATCTTTCACATGAGTTGAAAAAATGCTTAGAAGAAGACGATAAGTATATATTATTGGTGAAATGGCAAACTATAGAAGATCATGAAATTGGGTTTAGAAAATCAGAAAAGTATTTGAGGTGGAAAGCATTACTACATCACTTTTACGATCCTTTTCCCATAGTACAACATTATAAATAATTAACGATGAAACTGTCTGGATTAGAACCTTTAATTATTGATGAGAATAGTAACTTTATCAATGTTGGTGAGAGAACCAATGTTGCTGGGTCGCGTAAATTTTTGCGATTGATTAAGGAAGAGAAGTTCGATGAAGCCCTAGCGATAGCTAGACATCAAGTAGATGGTGGGGCGCAAATTATTGACATCAATATGGATGATGGCCTTATTAATGGCAAGGAGTCAATGGTGAGGTTTCTTAACCTTATTGCTGCAGAGCCAGATATTTGTAAAGTACCCATTATGATTGATAGCTCTAAATGGGATATTATCGAAGCTGGTTTACAGGTGGTTCAGGGCAAATGTGTAGTCAATTCAATTTCTTTAAAAGAAGGTGAAGAAGAATTTATTCGGCAAGCAAAGCTAATTAAGAGGTATGGAGCAGCGGTTATCATCATGGCCTTTGATGAAATTGGTCAAGCAGATACTTATGAACGTAGAATAGAAATTGCCCAAAGATCGTATACTATTTTGGTAGAGCGGGTTAATTTTCCTGCAGAGGATATCATATTCGATCTAAATATTTTTCCTGTAGCAACAGGAATGGATGAGCATAAACTCAATGCACTAGATTTTATAAGAGCAACCAAATGGGTGAGAGAAAATTTACCTGAGGTAAGTGTAAGTGGTGGCGTAAGCAATGTGTCATTTTCATTTAGAGGGAATAACGTAGTGCGAGAGGCGATGCACTCCGTATTTTTATACCATGCTATTAAAGCCGGGATGAATATGGGTATTGTAAATCCGGCAATGCTTGAGGTGTATGATGATATACCAAAAGATTTATTAGAGCACGTTGAAGATGTTATTCTTAATCGAAGAGAAGATGCAACAGAACGGCTTCTAGAATTTGCAGAAACTGTAAAATCCGATAAGAAAGAACAAGTAAAAGAGGAGGTTTGGAGAGAACATGCGTTACAAGAAAGAATTACACATGCTCTAGTTAAGGGTATCGATAAGTATATTATTGAAGATGTTGAAGAAGCGAGGCAAAGTGTTGTTAGACCCATTGAAGTCATAGAAGGCCATTTAATGGTAGGGATGAATGTGGTGGGAGACCTCTTTGGTGAAGGCAAAATGTTTTTGCCGCAGGTGGTGAAATCGGCTAGAGTTATGAAAAAAGCCGTAGCTTATTTACAACCTTTTATAGAAGCTGGTAAAGAAGAACAACAAAAAACCTTAGGTAAAGTGCTTATGGCTACAGTAAAGGGTGATGTTCATGATATTGGTAAAAACATTGTAAGTGTTGTTTTGGGTTGTAATAATTATGAGGTAGTAGATCTAGGGGTTATGGTACCCCCAGAAAAAATAATTGAAACGGCAAAGAAAGAGCAAGTAGATGTGATTGGTTTATCAGGATTAATCACACCATCATTAG
>JAUIJW010000245.1 GCA_030431085.1 Bacteroidia bacterium | reverse complement strand
TCATGCTCTTGAATCCAATAAGGATTTCCTAAACTTTTACCTTTCCCTGCATAACTAATTACATCATAATCATTAATTCCGGCTGGAATATCGTAATTTGATGGGTTATCCATTTGATACTTTTTCAAATCTCTAATAGATACGTTTCTTGGCATGTTATAAACATAAGCCAACACCCCTTCAGATCCTAAGTTCACACGGTTATTTAATTCTTGTGTAAAATAAGTGGCTTTACCATCGAATTTCAATTTATCTGTTAAATCAATCACAGATCTTATGTTAAAGTTATGACTTAAAAGGTTAGATCCTGGTAATACCGAGGTTGTTGAATTATTTGTATAAGAGAATCTTGTGCTATAATTCTCACCTCCTTTAGATAAACCTAAAGTATTGATAGATTGAAAAGCAGTTTGAAAGAAATCATCTATATTACCTGATTGAGAAGTATAAGGTCTTTGCTCACCAGTATAATACAATTGATCAGATCCATCCATTATTTTTCCCCATGAGCTACCACCCATAGCGTTTAAATCTTGGTAAGGTTCTCCATTAGTCCCTTGTCCATATACATTTTGGTAATCTGGTAAGAACATATGTTTACCAGCAACAAGGTTAGAATTTACAGAAATACCTAACCCTTTATCTCTTGTACCTACTTTTGTTGTAATTAAAATCACACCATTGGCAGCTCTAGAACCATATAATGCAGATGCATTTGGCCCTTTTAATACAGAAATAGATTCGATATCATCTGGATTAATATCACTAATACCACCACCTGTAACGGTACTACTGTATACACTTCCACCAGAATCTGCACCGTCTGCATTAATAGGAACTCCATCCACTACAATTAAAGCTTGGTTATCACCAGTAATAGAGTTATTACCTCTAATCGTAATACGAGAACCTGAACCTAAACCACCAGATTCGTTAATATTTACACCGGCAATTTTACCTACTAAAGAGTTAGCTACGTTAGCCCCCTTAACTTTGTCAAACTCGTCTGACTGTAATTCTGTTACAGAATAACCAAGAGCTTTTTTCTCACGAGAAACACCTAAAGCTGTTACCACAACCTCGTCTAGGCTTTCGGCACTTGGTTCAAGAGCCACGTCTATAGTAGTATCAGAACCTACAGCTACTTCTCTAGAGGTATACCCTAAAAATGAAAACTGCAATACGACATCTGAACCTGATACTTCGATGGAGTAATTTCCATCAAAATCTGAAGACACACCAGTTGTTGTGCCTTTGACTACAACGTTTACACCAGGAAGGGGTGCCCCATCTGATGCATCAGTAATCGTTCCACTTACAGTTGTAGTTTGTGCTTGCATGTTAAACCCACAAAACACAAATACTACAAGCATAAGCTTTAGTACATTTTGAATCATAATTTAAATTTTGAGTTAATAAGGAATAAATAACTTAATTAATTCTTAATTAAATAAAGTTTTTCGACCAATGACCTTATTTCGAAGAATAATTACACTACAACTACAATAAATTGTAATTAAATATCTACCAAAGACCTATTTATAAAGGTAGAAAACATGAAAAAGCTACTATATTTAGAATAGACCACAAATATTCTTTAACGTTTACCAACAGTCTCTTGCTTCTAACTTTACGGTTTGGTCATATCTAATGGGAGATTCTTTAATAAAGACTATTTTTCCGTTAAGCGAGTCCATGGCTGCGAACCCTTGTAGTATATAGTCGCCTTCATTTAAAAAAGCAACTTCTCTTATGTATTGTTTCCCCTGTTTCATAGAAATATAATCTGCTATAATAGTGTCTCCTTTGATCTGACCCTGAATCACACCAGATTCTGCCTCTCTACCTTTAAATCGGGTAAAAAAAGAGCCTGTAATTCTCTCATAATCGGGTTTGTCTAAAATTAATCGTAAGGTATCTTCTACATGAATGTATTCGTAGCATTGCATGGTATACCCCCTTGAAGATTGTCTTAAGTTTAACTTTACATCGTTCTCAATGGATTCTATTTTGTTTACCGCGTCACCAATCTTGTCTTTGCAAGAACCTATTAGTATGAGAGTAATTATAAAAAAGTATTTTAAAAGTTTCATCTACTCTTTATTAAAACTTAATGTTTTGTAAAAGTTCGCCATTATCTCCATTAAATTGCCAAAACATAATTCCTCTCAACTGATTTTCATTAACAAATTGTACTTTTTGACTTAATGATTCTTTGTTATCATATGTAATCCATAAAGAATCCTTTGCTCTCCAAATATATGGGGCTTTAGCCGATTCATCCCAATATTCCTCAAACACTTCGGCTTTAAGGCTATCTGCAATTTGAGCATAAGACAGTCCTCCCGTTGGTCCTGTAGCTGCTTGGTACAAACCTTGATCTTTTGGTTCTACCCCTTTCCAGTACCTACCATAAAAAGGTACTCCTAATACCAATTTATTTTTTGGAATACCTGCAGCCAAATGCTGTTGAACAGCTAAATCTGAGTAATTACCCTTGCCATTTGACTTATCTGATTTATACAAATTAGCGTGATGCCCTGCTATTTTACTACCACCAGTAAAATAATCGTAAGTCATGATATTAATAAAATCTAAATTAAAAATAAAAGAATTTAATTTAAAACCTATTAAGTATAATTTTAAATTAGGAGTTATATATTTTTTAGATACAGTAATATGAGCTCCAAAAAAATTTAATTGATTTTGGGTAAATTTAATATACGTATTATACATAAACTAATCTATACTTTTTATATTTATTA
>JAUIJW010000029.1 GCA_030431085.1 Bacteroidia bacterium | reverse complement strand
AAAAAATTGGGATATCAAATCAATGATTTTGGTGCCATTGTAGCCGCCGCAGCCATATCCCATGATATTGGCAACCCCCCTTTTGGTCATAGCGGTGAAAAAGCCATAGGAGAATATTTTATGTCTGGTAAAGGACAGCAGTATCAAAAACATCTTACAGCAGCACAATGGCAAGATTTAATTGATTTTGAAGGTAATGCCAATGGGTTTAAAATTTTAACAGAATCTAAAAATAATATCGATGGTGGATTAAGATTATCTTACGCCACGCTAGGAGCCTTTATGAAGTATCCTAAGGAGTCTTTACCCAAAAAACCAACGACACATATCATTGATAAAAAATATGGTGTTTTTCAAAGCGAAATGGCCTTTTTTACGCAAGTAGCTAATGAACTTGGGTTAACCAAGGTTAGAGATGGTAAATATTTAGCCTACCACAGACACCCGCTAGCTTATCTTGTAGAAGCGGCAGACGATATCTGTTACACTATTATAGACTTTGAAGATGGTATTAATTTAGGCCTGATTGACGAAGATTATGCTTTAGAATATCTCATTAATTTGGTAAGGAGTACCATTAACACCAAAAAATATCACACATTAAGTAATACCAAAGACCGGGTAAGTTACTTAAGAGCTCTAGCAATTGGTAATTTAATTCAAGAGGCTGCAGAAATTTTTATCGCTAATGAAGAGGCTATCCTTAACGGAACTTTTGAGTGTTCTCTATTAGAAAAAAGTAGCTACGAAGCTCAGATTAATGATATTTTAAAACTTAGTATTGAAAAAATCTATCAAAGTTCGGAGGTTATTGAAAAAGAAATTGCAGGATATCAAATTATTGCCGATCTATTAGACGCCTTTATTAACGCTGTTAACAACACCTATAATCACGAAGCTTCTAATTACGATAAGCTTATCTTTTTATTATTACCCGATCGTTACAAAACATTACATGATAGTTTGTACCACCGAATTTTAGACATTTGTAATCTTGTGGCCAATTTCTCTGATAGTTATGCCATCCTAATCCATAAAAAAATTAAAGGTATTGAGATTTAAAAAGAAAACGCCACCCCTACATTTAAAACCTGTTTAAACTGTACTCGAGCACCCAACGTTTCTAACTGGCCGTTTCCGTTCGTATCTTTTTTAAACTTGACATCATCATCGTACACCAATTGTGTTCCTACATTAGCCTTAATCCACTTATTGACCTTAAGGTTAAAGTTGAGTAACCAATCTACATCTACATTTCCGAAATCGTTTAAATAATCTGTATACAAAGAAAGCCTATTGTTCATGGTTATATTTTCGAACACCACCTTTTCCCATGACCCTTCTACCAATACACCAAATTCATGCCTCGCCCTGTCACCTGGTGTAACACCAAATGCACCGTCTTCAGACAGTTTATTATCAAATACAAATGTTGACTTTAGCGTTAGTGGTGATAGATATACCGATAATTTTTCCTTTTTTAAATTATACTCAGACCCCGCACCAAAATACAAATAAGCTGGTGCAAAAAACCTAGAAATTGGGTTATCCGTATCCGGATACTTAAACCCATCTGTAAGCTGTGTATTAAAATTAAATTTTACAGAATAATACCAGTGAGATACGGTATCTCTACGGTAACCGAACGTTGAGTTAATAATAACCTTATCATCCGTTTTTCTTAGACCATTTTCTTCATTATGATTTAACCCGTAGTTTACAAAAATTTCATTATTCCATAAAGTATATAGTTTTTGAAACTTTCTTATCATTGAAAAATGTAAAACACCAGAAATATTGTTCTCCCCCCCGGCACTCCAATTTACAAAAGCAGATTCGTTAATGGTTAAACCTATTTTATTTTCACGTTTCCACCATACAGGTTCTTGCGCCTTTTTTAACCTTCTAATTCTATAAGTAACAGGTTGTTTAATTTCTAATGTATCAAATCTATAAATTTTCTTAGCCCTAATATACCTTCTTAGTTTTGGCAAAGACACGTACATAGTGTCTTGTTTTATATCGTCTACAACCATTCTAAATTTAGGCTTAAAGATAGAATCTTTGGCCACCGTATCATAAGTAATATCATAATAAGGAGTAAGTAAAGAGTCTAATAAAGACTGCTTAATACGCACCAGCTTTTCTATTTTGGTTGAGTCTAATTCCTGATGAACATAGATGGTATCTGTAGAAGTTAGATTGGTAATATTGTTTAATTTGGTGGTGGTTTCTAACGTATCAATACTTTTAGTTTGCGGTTGAGGTGGTTCGACCTGAGCTTGAACACACATTATACTTAAAACTCCGATAAATATCGATAAGTAGATTCTCATTGAGGTAGTTAAACACTTTATTAAAAAATTAATAACACTTTTTAATAGATTCTTTCTTTTTTACAAAAGTATCAAGCCTCTATTAATTATCCAACAATAATTGTATTTGCTTTTTGATAGATACAATATCTAAACCCACTTCTTTTAATAAGCAATCCATATCGCCATGAGTCACAAAATTATCAGGTATTCCTAAAATCTTAATTTTATGATGACCATAGTTGTTCTGGTTAGCAAATTCAATCACAGCACTTCCAAATCCACCAATAATTGTGCCATCTTCTATGGTAATTAGTTTATCGTATTTTTTAAATATTTGGTGTAGTAAGTTTTCATCTAAAGGTTTTACGAACCTCATATTATATAAGCCTATTTGTTTGCTTTCAAAAGACTCTATGGCCGCTTTAGCTGTTTCTACAATTGGCCCAATTGCCAGTATGGCTATGCGTTTACCATCAATAATCTGTTCTCCTTTTCCAAAGCTAATTGCTTTAAACTTCTGTTGCCATTTAACATTGTTACCTCGTCCTCTAGGGTATCGTATAGCCAATGGAAAATCTATTCCTCTCTGTGCCGTGTACATCATATTTCTCAGCTCCATTTCATTCATCGGTACAAAAATTACCATGTTTGGAATAAGTCTTAGATAAGCTATATCAAAAACACCATGATGAGTTGGACCGTCTTCACCAACTAGGCCAGCTCTATCAATACAAAAAATTACCGGTAGCTTCTGCAAGGCCACATCATGAATAACTTGGTCGTAGGCCCGTTGTAAAAAAGTAGAGTATACTACGCAATACGGAATACTACCTTGACTTGCCATACCAGCCGATAATGTAACCGCGTGCTGTTCTGCAATACCCACATCAAATGCCCTTTCTGGCATTGCTTTAATCATATATTTTAAAGAGCTGCCAGTAGGCATGGCTGGAGTTATACCAATAATTTTAGTATTGCTTTTGGCCAGTTCTACCAAAGTTAACCCAAAAACATCTTGATATTTTGGCGGTAAATTTGTCTCGTTTGTAGCAATAATTTCTCCAGTAATTTTGTTAAAATTACCCGGAGCATGATAGGTAATTTGATTTTTTTCGGCTAAGGATAAACCTTTTCCCTTTTTGGTGATGACATGTAAAAATTTTGGCCCTTGAATATGTTTCAATTGCTCTAACACCTTAAGTAACCGATCTAAATCATGGCCATCTACTGGTCCAAAATATCTAAAATTTAGTGCTTCAAAAATATTTTTCTTGCCGATATCTTCTCCTTTTTTAACAGCAGTAAGATACTCTTTAAGCGCCCCTACATTAGGGTCTATTCCCATTTCATTATCATTAAGAATAATTAGCACATTTGATTTTGCCACTCCTGAATGATTTAGTCCTTCAAACGCCATACCACTTGCTATACTGGCGTCTCCAATCACTGCAATATGATGTTTCGTAATATTACCATTTAGTCTCGAAGCAATGGCCATTCCTAAAGTAGCAGAAATAGAAGTAGAAGAATGTCCTACTCCAAAAGCATCAAAAATACTTTCATCTCTTTTAGGAAAACCAGAAATACCACCATATTGTCTGTTGGTGTGAAACTCGTTTTTACGTCCGGTAAGTATTTTATGTGGATAAGCCTGATGCCCCACATCCCAAACCAAGTTATCATGAGGTGTATCAAAAATATAATGTAAAGCAATGGTTAGTTCAACAACACCTAAACTCGCTCCAAGATGTCCTTTTTTTTCAGAAACAACATCAATGATAAAAGCCCTAATGTTTTGGGCTAAAAAGGGTAAATCTTCTATTTTTAGCAATCTTAAATCAGATACATTGTTGATATGTTGTAGAAGATTTTTTTTCACAAACTAAGAAGTCCATTTATATTTGAACTAACAAAAATACAATATTTACTATCGATTTAACTATGAAAGATCGACCAATTGGCATGTTTGACTCTGGTGTTGGTGGTATCACTATTTATCGCGAGGTACATCGGCTTTTACCGAATGAAAGTGTGATTTATTTGGCCGATAGTAAAAATGCTCCTTACGGTGAAAAAACTCAAGAACATATCGTTGATCTTAGTATAAAAAATACAGAATTTTTGTTAAAACACCGTTGTAAACTAATAATTGTGGCCTGTAATACCGCCTCAACCAATGCCGTAGCTGAATTAAGAAAGAAATATCCTATCCCATTTATTAGGGTACAACCGGCTATTAAACCAGCAGCACTAAATTCTAAAACTAAAGTTGTTGGCATTTTAGCCACTAATGGTACTTTAAAAAGTAATTTATTACACGAGACCTCTCAAAAGTTTGCTCAAGGTGTTGAGGTGATCCATCAAGTGGGAGAAGGATTAGTGTCTTTAATTGAAAAGGGTAAAACATATTCTGAAGACATGACGAGTTTATTGCATCAATATCTTGACCCCATGTTGGGTAAAAATATAGATCATTTGGTTTTAGGGTGTACCCATTATCCTTTGATTAAACCTCAGATTGAAGCCATTGTGGGGTCAAAAGTTAAGGTGTTAGATTCTGGTGAGGCTATTGCGCGGCAAACCAAGGTTATTTTAGAACAGGAGCAACTCATTCAAACAATTTCGCCAATAAACACTCAACAATTTTATACCAATATCAATCCAACCGTATTTCAATCTATTCTAAAAACGATCAACAAAGAATTTACTGCGCAACAAATAGACTTTTAATATGATGGAATACCCTTTTAACGATGATTATTTTATGAGAAAAGCCTTGCAAGAAGCAGAACTGGCTTACGAAAAAGATGAAGTTCCCGTTGGTGCTGTTATTGTTATTCAAGATAAAATTATTGCAAGGGCACATAATCTTACAGAATCTCTTAATGATGTAACTGCACATGCAGAAATGCAAGCGTTTACTGCTGCTGCCGATTTTCTTGGTGGTAAATATCTAAATGAATGCACTTTGTATGTAACCTTAGAGCCCTGCCAAATGTGTGCGGGAGCAAGTTATTGGACTCAAATAGGGAAAATTGTTTTTGGAGCTTCCGATAAAAACAGAGGCTTTCAACATTATAACACCACCTTGCACCCTAAAACCAAAGTAGTTAGCGGTGTTCTTGAAAAAGAGTGTCGTACTATACTCAACAAATTTTTTATCGAAAAAAGAAATTTGAACTAATCTTCGTTGTCTTTCTTTTTAAACGAATAATCCCGTAAGTTTTTATCCTTATAGCGATGATAAATAAATAAAGGCATTAAAATAAAAGCCAAAGCCAATACACCAAAGCCTATCCATTTATCTCCAGATAGTCCTCCGGTAGTTTTAATATAAAACCCAAAAGCAATCATCGCCAAAATGACAAAAAACAAGACTTTAATTAACGATTTCATCAGATTAAATTAGACTGCAAATTTACAAATTTTACTACCTTTAAATAGTATTAAAACCATAGAATTTAAGTGTTTATTATTTTACAATTCTTTTAATTTTTATTTCTTTAAGATGCGATTCTCTCAAGCTCAACGCCAAAAGATAGTCATTGCTCATCGAGGTGCCTCAGGCTATTTACCAGAACATACTCTTACTTCTAAAGTTATGGCTTACCAAATGGGAGCAGATTATATTGAACAAGATTTAGTGCTTACTAAAGATGATGTTCCTGTTGTTATTCATGATATTTATTTGGATGATGTTACTAATGTGGCCGAATTGTTTCCACATAGAGCCAGAGCAGATGGTAGGTTTTATGTGATGGATTTTACTTATGAAGACATTAAAACACTCGAGGTTACCGAACGTTTCAATACCTCCACAAAAAAAGCGGTCTATCCTAATCGGTTTCCCATAAATAGGGGCCGTTTTGGGCTCCACTCTTTGCAAGAAGAAATAGAATTAATTCAGGGGTTAAATAAAAGTACAGGCAAAAATATTGGTATTTATCCCGAAATTAAAAATCCAGAATTTCATTTAAAACACGGAAAAGACATCAGCCGTATTGTGCTTAATATTTTAGCATCATATAATTATCTCAATAAAGATGACTTATGTGTATTACAGTGTTTTGATATTAAAGAACTCAAACGCATTCGATTTGATTTAAACTCGATGTTAAATCTAACCCAGCTTACAGAAATTCCTTTAAGTCAAACTGATATTCGTAATGTTGCCTCTTATGCCGATGCCATTGGGCCCTCTATAGCATTAATTTATACCAAAACTAAAAAGGGTACTATTAACTATTCCA
The DNA here is from genome assembly GCA_030431085.1 of Bacteroidia bacterium. Classification (GTDB taxonomy): domain Bacteria; phylum Bacteroidota; class Bacteroidia; order Flavobacteriales; family Flavobacteriaceae; genus Lutimonas. Next base: position 8,751 of record JAUIJW010000029.1, on the reverse strand, counting down.
ATCTTGTAAAGATAGCGCATGGTTTAAACTTAAAAGTTCATGCTTACACGTTTAGAGCAGATGCTCTTGGGTATTTTAAATCTTTTGAAGCCATGCTTCAACAAGGTTTTTTAGAGGCTCATTTAGATGGTATTTTTACCGATTTCCCAGATCAAGTGATACAATTTCTAAATGATAGAAATTTATAAGGTGTCGTCTATAATTTTTTGACGATATGCTGTCAATAACTTCGATTTAGAAATAAACCCATGGTACTTACCCTTTTTAGTTACGGGTAGGTTCCAGGCTCCACTTTCCTTAAATTTTTTCATGACTGTATGCATAGAATCATTTTCTAATTCTATTAAATCAGGTGCTGCGTGCATGATTTCGCTAACACTAATTTTTTCGTACATACTTTGATCAAACATAATATTTCTAATATCATCCAGTAAAGTAATCCCTAAAAATTCATTATTCTCATCTACCACCGGAAAAATATTTCTATTCGATTGGGTTACAGCTTGCGTGAGCATTTCGCCTAAATTCATTTCTGGACTTATCGTTATAAAATTTCTTTCAACAATTTTATGAATTTGCATCTTCATTAAAACATTTTTATCCTTATCATGAGTAATAAGTTCTCCTCGCTTGGCTAACTCCATCGTATAGATAGAATTGGAGACATAATACCGTGTCAATGCAAATGATATGGCAGAAACAATCATTAATGGCACAAACAGCTCATAGCCACCAGTAATTTCGGCAATTAAAAATATTGGGGTTAAAGGTGCATGAAGTACTCCGGCCATCAGGCCAGTCATTCCTAATAAGGTAAAATTAGATTCTGATACCTGAAAATCGAGCCCCAAATTATTAATTACTTTGGCAAAAACATTGCCTAAAGTACTGCCCATAACCAATGTAGGAATTATGATTCCGCCTACTCCGCCAGCGGCAAAAGTAATTGTCATCGCGATAGCTTTAAAAATAGTAATCCCAACCAATAAGATTATTACAGCCCAAATACTATCTGTAACATCATGAAAAAAAGGAACTTCACCAATGGCCTCTAAAGTATTTCCACTAAGTAAATTATTAATCAATGAAAATCCCTCTCCATACAGTGGTGGAATAAAAAATAATATCGTGCCAATGGCTACTCCACCAATAATTAACCGATAAATTTGATTATCAATCTTTTCAAATATTTTTGTAATCTTAAAATATATTTTCGAAAAATAAACCGATGCAAAACCAGTTCCTATTCCTAATCCTATGTAAAACAATAAATCTTGAATAACAAAAGGATCTTGCAAATCAAATCGCAATAAAATATTGGTTCCTAAAAACAAATACGAGGTAATAATCGCCGAAACAGAGGCCAAAAGTAAGGGTATGATAGACAATACGGCCAACTCTAAACTAAAAATTTCTAATGCAAATACTATAGCCGCTATTGGGGCTTTAAACATTGCCGACACCGCTCCAGCAGTAGCGCAACCAATTAATAGCACTCTTGTTTTTTGATTGGTATGAAAGTATTTTGCAATATTAGAAGCAACCGCTGCCCCGGTATTAATAGCCGGACCTTGTAACCCCACAGATCCTCCAAAGCCCACAGTGATGGGTGCAGTAATCAAAGATGCATACATTTTATATTTTTCAATAATACCATTGCGTTTAGAAAGAGAATATAATACAGAGGGTATGGCATGACTCACTTTCTTTTTTAAAATGTATTTTTGAATTAAATACACAATTACCAAACCCTCAATGGGTAGTAAAAAATAAAATGCAATGGAAATATCGTGAAATATACTACTATCAATCAACCACTTAATGAAAAAGGTTAAGTTTTTGATTAATACTGTACCCAGTCCAGATAAAAAACCAATCAAAATACTTAGCAGGTAAATAAATTGAATTTCGGAAATATGTTTATACCTCCATTTAAATAAATTTATTTTAAGTTTTTTTGCTCTTGGCATATTGAATTATATGATTAATCGAACGCCTCCAAGTTCTTCAATTCGATAAGGAAATTTTTCTGTAGGCGAACCTATAAACATAAAATTAATTGGGATACCCCATTGTTGAGACAAATCTCTAATCAATTTTGGTGTAAATTTACCTTTAATGACCTGAAAATCTATATCAATTTCAGGATATTCTCTATCTAAAAAATCTATTTCAAGTTCTAAGTTTTTAGGTAAGTGTTCGTCTTTGTCTAATACTGTCACTACCCTTACTTTTCTGGTATGTTCATTACGCTTAATATAAAGCATAACCTTGTTGAGTGTAGCTATTTTTTCGCCTTTAGTAAAAAACACAAACTCTTGCTTATTTATTCTACTAATCGTCTTATCTATACGCCGATCTGTTTTATATACTATTTTTTTTATAGGCTCAAATAAGTAATGTATAAAACTAATTAAGGCCTTTAATAGAGCCACTCTATTGAGCATAATAATGATAAATAATATCGCTGGAATAAAATAATCTAAGAAGACCATGAGATTGCTCGGTCCTTCACCAGAATCCATTGTTAAATTACCCATTAAAGCAATCAATACAGCTGATATGGCAATTAAAACGGATATCCAAGAAGCTTTTTCTGGTCTCGGTAATTTAGCCCTTCTCAGCTTTAATAAAATATTTCCTACTCCAAATAAGGCCATTACAGATAAAAATGAAATGGTATATACACCCGCCAAAAGCTTTACATCGCCTTTAGTGATCAATAAAACCGATACAGAAAGTAAGAAAAACATAATAATGATTCTATACGAACTGCCTCTATTATTTTTCTTCAAGAAAAAATTAGGTAAAATTCGATCTAAAGTCATCCGTTCTAATAAACCAGATACCCCAACAAAGCTCGTTAATACGGCCCCACTTAATACCAAAAATGCATCAATAGAAATTAAATGGGCCAGCCAATTACCTCCAACTTTAGAGGCCATCTCAACCAATAAAGTATTTTGATATTCTGCACCGTGTAATACTGGTAAAGTAAAGATTGCTAATGCAAAAATGGCCATTAATGGATTGATTACACTCACAATCATCCACATATTTCTCAAGGTTTTCGGAAAAACTCCTTTTTGTTGCTCTTCTACAAAATTAGCCGAGCTTTCAAATCCAGAAACCCCAAGCATAGAGGCTGCAAAACCCAAAAAAATAGCTGTTCCTATATTACCGTCTTGTATTGGTGAACTCCAATTTTGAAAAAACACACCTAACCCACTTTGCCAAATAAAATAGCCAATAAAACAGCTTAACACCAATAATGATCCTAAATGAAATAAGAAAATCCCTATCGCCACAATAGCAGACTCTGTAATACCACCTATGGTTAATGTGGCAAAAATGGCCAAAAGAACAATTGTAGCTACAATAATAGGGAGAGCTGGAATGATATGGTGTAAATAATGAATCGCTTCATTGGCCGAAATCACCGCTGTAGCCATATAAGATAAAATGGTCAATGTGGCGGCAAAAGAAGCTACAGATTTACTTGTTGTGTTTAAAAGGGCATTATAAGCTCCTCCATTTAATGGTAAAGCCCCCACCACTTCTCCATAAATTTTTCTAAACAGAAATAAAACAACTGAAACAATCAGTAATGTTATCCACGCATATTGTCCTGCAAAAGCTATGGCTAAAGCCGATACGTAAAGTACCGAAGAACTAATATCGTTACCACATATGGCTGTGGATTCTAATTGGTTTAGTTTTTTATGAATTTTGGTTTTCATCTTGTAAATGTAAATATAACTCGTTTAATTGAGAAATATCTACTTTGGCGGGCGCATCAATCATTACATCTCTACCAGAGTTGTTTTTTGGAAATGCAATGTAATCTCTAATAGACTCTTGCCCTCCTAATATCGCCACTAATCTATCTAAACCAAAAGCAATACCGCCATGTGGTGGTGCTCCATATTCAAAAGCATTCATTAAAAACCCAAATTGTTCTATAGCTTCTTCTTTGGTAAACCCTAGCAAATCAAACATTGTAGCTTGCATTTCTTTATCAAATATACGGATGGATCCACCACCAATCTCATTCCCATTTAGCACCAAATCATAGGCATTAGCTCTCACTTTGCCTGGATCTGTTTTCAACAAGTTAATATCCTCTGGTTTTGGTGAGGTAAACGGATGGTGCATCGCGTGATAACGCTGGGTCTCCTCATCCCATTCCAATAATGGAAAATCAACAATCCATAACGGTGCAAATTCATTAGATTTTCTTAAACCCAAAGTATCGGCCATATGCATTCTTAAAGTGCTTAATTGCGCTCTGGTTTTATCAGCATCACCAGCCAAAACAAGCATTAAATCTCCTTTTTTTGCTTCTAATCTTTCGGCCCACTGTGCTAAATCTTCTTGACTAAAGAATTTATCTACAGACGATTTAAACGTACCGTCTTCGTTATATTTTGCCCAAATCAAGCCATTGGCACCTAATTGAGGTTGTTTTACAAAATTGATTAAATTATCTGTTTGTTTTCGTGTGTAATTGGCACATCCTGGTACGGCAATACCTACAACCAATTCTTGGCTATCAAACACTCCAAAACCTTTATTTTGGGCAATATCGTTTAGTTCTCCAAATGTCATCCCAAAACGAATATCTGGCTTATCATTGCCATAGGTTTTGATGGCATGTTCATAGGTCATTCTTGGAAATTTTTCAATCTCAAACCCATTAATTTCTAACAATAAATGCTTTGTTAAGCCTTCAAAAGTCTCTAAAATATCTTCTTGCTCTACAAAAGCCATTTCACAATCGATTTGTGTAAACTCTGGCTGGCGATCTGCTCTTAAATCTTCATCTCTAAAGCATTTTACAATTTGAAAATATTTATCTAATCCGCCCACCATTAACAATTGTTTAAAGGTTTGTGGAGATTGTGGTAATGCATAAAACTGTCTCGGATTCATTCTAGACGGTACAATAAAGTCTCTGGCGCCTTCTGGAGTAGATTTAATGAGATATGGTGTTTCTACATCAATAAATCCTTGTTGCGATAAATAGTTCCTCACGGCCATACTAACCTTTGACCTAAACATAATTTTTTCGCGTATAGGCGTTCTTCTAAGGTCTAAATAGCGGTATTTCATTCGTAACTCTTCACCTCCGTCTGTTTCATCTTCAATTGTAAAAGGTGGGTTTTTAGCCTCATTTAATATCTTAAGATCCTGTACTAATATTTCAATGTTACCTGTTGGGATATTTTGATTTTTTGCTTCTCTTTCTATCACCTTACCTTTAACCTGAATAACAAACTCTCTTCCCAAGTTTTTGGCGCGTTTCATAACATCAACATCGGTGCGCTCTTCATCAAAAATAAGTTGCGTGATACCGTATCTATCTCTAAGGTCAACCCAGATCATAAACCCTTTGTCTCTCACTTTTTGTACCCATCCCGACAAGGTTACCTCTTGGTTGACATTTTCTAATCTTAACTCTCCGTTTGTATGACTTCTGTACATCTCTTATCACTTTATTTTGAAGCTGCAAATTTAATGAAATACAACCGATATAAATTCATTTCTACATAAATTTTACCTTGACTTATAAATTTATTTAAATTTGCTAAACCTCTCAATGATAAACCATTAAATTATGCTAAAGAAGTTATATTGGACTAGCACTATTTTACTTTGCCTATCGATGTTGATCACAGGAATTCTGTATTTTGTTTTTTATAACACACTTGTTGAGTATTTTAACAATTATGGTTATCCCACTTATTTGATCTATCCTTTAGGGATATTAAAAATTGCTGGTGCGATGGCCATTATGTATCATCGGCATATATTTTTAAGAGATTTGGCTTACGCCGGATTTTTATACAATTTTATACTTGCCTTTTTTACTCATGTTATGATTAAAGAATTTGATCCTTTTCCTAGTATTTTTCTAATTTTATTAGCTATATCCTACTTTACAGGAAGAAAAATAAGGCCTTAAGGCTATATGTATACATTTATCAACTAACAATTCTATCTTTGCAATTAGAAACTACTATTTTGAATACAGATTATCATCTCGGAAAATTATACCTCGTCCCTACACCTATTGGAAATTTAGAAGACATTACTTTTCGTGCCATTAAAGTTCTACAGCAGGCAGATGTGATTTTAGCTGAAGACACTAGAACATCGGGTAAACTATTAAAACACTACCAGATCACTACACCCATGCAAAGTTATCATATGCATAACGAGCATAAAGTTCTTGAGAAGTGGATAGGCAGAATGAAAAATGGTGATAAAATTGCCTTAATTTCTGATGCTGGTACTCCTGCCATTTCAGACCCTGGTTTTTTATTAAGTAGGGCTTGTGTTCAAAACCAAATAGACATAGAATGCTTGCCTGGTGCCACGGCTTTTGTTCCTGCTTTGGTTAATTCTGGTTTACCGAATGATCGGTTTATCTTTGAAGGTTTTTTACCCGTTAAAAAAGGAAGACAAACCAGATTTAAGCAACTAGCTCAAGAACAACGCACAATGATTTTTTATGAATCACCTCATAAACTTATCAAAACCTTACAACATATGTGCGACAATTTTGGCGACCATAGAGCCGTTTCGGTATCTAGAGAACTTACAAAATTATACGAAGAAACCATAAGAGGTAGTCTTAAAGAAGTAATTGAGCATTTTACACAACAGCCACCTAAAGGAGAGTTTGTCTTGGTGGTTGCCGGAAAATCGATCTAGTTTAAAACTGTGCTTTTAAAATTATCGTTCTGTTGACTAAGATTACTATGTAGAATGAAACCTTAATCTAAACACGATACAAATACAATTTAAATAGGAACGAAATAGACAATTTTTGTGATTTTCATTTCCTAAAATAAATCAGCTTTGTATTCATATCTCCTAAATAATCCAAAGTCATTTTATCATTTCCTAAAGAATTTATTTCATATTCAAATATTTCACCATTATTTAAATGAATTAATTTAAGAAAACTAAAATCCAATTTGCCATTTTTTGATTTTTCTTTGACAATAGAATATGTAAAGACATCTGTAATTTTTCCATCATTTTTCCATATACACCTGTCGTTAGTAAACTCCCACAAATTTGAAGCCTCATTTTCAAAATACCATGTACCAATTATTAATTGATTTTCCTGATTTACCTGCTGAGCAATAAATCCAAAAAGTAAAACTGATAAAATTGTAATAATTTTTATATTTAAATTTTTCATAATTTTTATATTCTATAAACAATCTAAATTATTTTTTGCTTTATTAAGTAACTCTTTTCTGTGTGACAATCCTTTATAGCCACCATTGACTTTTTTTGTAACAGATTCTACTGTAGTACTGTCATTAATAGATAATTCATCTATAACCTTATTTTTAAAAAACCATAATGCACTAATAATAGCAATATCCATATCAGTACTTACTAAATTTGGATTGATTACTAAATTAATATTCTCATCATAATTCTGTTGGTAGAATTCATTGAATCGTTCATAATTATATTTACCTGTTATTTGAATAATACCTCTACCTCTATACTTAAATCCATCTCCAGTACTATTATTCCCCAATTGACTCCTAGAGCTTCTGTTGTTATCGCTATATACATAGTTAGCAAATTTTTCTACATCAACAAAGTCTGAATTTTCTGAACGCCTATAATTATATGGATTTGCCTTATCTGGATTTCCAGATGGGTCGGATATTGGGTTGAAATATTTTTCCCAATAATCTTTAGTTCCAAGCTTCTCCCACCTATAATTCAAATTTTCTTCTAAAGCCGAAAATTCATTGCCCATGTAATTTGTACTTTCATGCCCAGCTTGAGCTAAAAAGTGTTGTAATTTTTCTTTAGTATCTATCCCAAAATCTTTAGCATATTTATTTATTGCATCTACAATTTCCTGAAGTTTAGTATCTGAAGTATTTGGAAACACTTTTTTTAGGTCTTCCTTAGAAGTATTACACGGTGTAACACACTCATCATTGGCATTTTTAACCTGCCCAGGTGGGCAGCCTTCTGGTGGTAAAGTAATTATTGTACCTGCGGCGCTGGTCATGCCAGAATCATTAATCCCACCGCCTCCAGAATTAGAGCCCTGAGAACCATTACCTTCTATGGCTGCACCATTGATGATGCTATAATACCCTATATAACCCGTTGCAGAACCGCCCTGTGAATTGCCATTCTCATCTGTACTTACATGTAAGGTTACCTCATCTATAACCCCACCTGAGTACAAATCTAGGGTATCTGTATTCCAACAATCATCATCTTGTTGAAATAAGAACAACAAGAAACCTGCCCTATGTACTTCGGCTTGGTTTATCACAAACCTCTTTGTAAACTTACCTCCTTCTATGCGATATCCATCTAAAAAAGTACCTTTTAAATCATTAATGTAAACTCGCCCTTCTACTATAGATCCATTGTCGTTAAACGCTTCTGGCCATACTGTAAAAATTACACACTTAACAGTTCCATGGTGTTTTATAAATAACAATTCAGAATAATAATTCCCTTTACGGTTTACATTTACATCTGCTTTACCTAATAAAGCCTCGGTGTAAGATATTTGATGGTAACCTACACTATTCCAATCTGGATTAATCTCTAAATCTGAAGATTGTTTTTTTAAAGGTAAAGCGTCTTTGTGTTTTTTAGAATGAAATAAGGCTTTGGCTTCTAAAATACTTGCTGTTTCTGCTTCAATATGATAATTGATTTCTCCATTCTCATCGGTAGCGAGTTCATCAA
>JAUIJW010000028.1 GCA_030431085.1 Bacteroidia bacterium | reverse complement strand
GATCAAAAGATATCTCAGAATTTAAAACCTGATATCTTCCTTGATCAAAAACAATTCTCTCTCTTAATTGATCATCTAAATAAAATAAGTTAATCTCACGCGGATTGACTTGAATATTATATTTACTTTGGAGTGCTGCATTGGTTTCATTTACTTTTTCAAAACAACTATGCTGCAGTAAATCCGTTTTCATATATTCAATAAACTCTCTTTTTAACCCAGCACTATGCCCATCTAATATCACCAACCCTTCTGAACCAAAAAGTTTATTCGCCAAAAACCTTGTTGCTGCACTTAAACTATTATGTTTTAAATAGGCTTCGTTGAACAAAGTTCTCAAATCATTAGCACGGCTTGAAGGCCCCAGTAAATCTGAAAATTCATCAAAAACCTTATTCAATTCCTTCCCATTCAAATCGCCTACTGCACCTTGCGCGTCTCTTCGCCAAGTAATTTTATTGTTTTTATAATTAAAATATCTAATCTCATCGAAATCATGATCTTCCGTAGCCATCCAATAGATTGGCACAAAATCATATTTAGGAAACGATTGTTTTAATATTTTACAAGTATTAATTGTAGAGATAATTTTGTACAAAAAGTACAAGGGTCCTGTAAACAAGTTTAACTGATGACCGGTAGTTACCGTAAAGGTAGTAGACTGCTTTAATGCTGAAATATTTTGCGCTGTAGCCTTTGTTAATACTAAGTCTTTATATTGCTGAGCTAACTCAGAAACAAGAACTTTTCTATTCAATTGCTCTTCATGCTTTTGACGCTCTTTTATCTGTTGTTCAAATCCATTTAAGTCAGAAAAATTATGATAGAATTGTTTAACATCTTCTTTTTGCTCTAAATAATTGCAAATTAGTCTGGAAAAATACCCTGTTTGCTGTATGGGAATTAGCTGTTTTTCAACCACAAAATTAAAATTGGAAAATTAAAACTCGAAAATAACAATTTCTATAGTCAAAATAAAATAGAAACCTTACAACTCATTTTTAGCGGGCACACCATAAAGGTCAAAATCTGTAGCCTCTGTAATGGTAATATCAATAAACTGCCCCATTTGTAGGTAGTACTTAGTGGCATCTACCATCACCTCATTATCCACATCAGGGCTATCGAACTCTGTTCTACCAATAAAATAATTACCTTCTTTTCTATCGAACAAACATTTAAAAGTTTTACCTATTTTTTCTTGATTAAGATCAAAAGAAATTTGTCCTTGAATATCCATAATCTCTGCCACACGCTGTTGTTTTACCTCTTCAGGCACGTCATCCTCTAAATTATATGCATGTGTATTTTCCTCATGTGAGTAAGTAAAACATCCTAATCTTTCAAATTTAGTTTCCTTAACGAACGTTTTTAGCTCCTCAAAATGCGCTTCTGTTTCTCCAGGATATCCAACAATGAGCGTTGTTCTAATGGCCATATTAGGGACTTTCTCTCTAAATTCTCGAATTAGTTTTTTTGTTTTTTCTGAAGTTGTCCCCCTGCGCATCGACTTTAAAATATCTGTACTAATATGCTGTAGCGGAATGTCTAAATAATTACAGATTTTTGGCTCATCCCTCATAACATCAAGCACATCAAGTGGAAATCCAGTAGGAAATGCATAATGTAATCTAATCCATTCTATGCCCTTAACTTTTGCCAATGCCTTTAAAAGATCAGACAAGGCTCTTCTTTTATAAATATCTAAACCATAATAGGTTAAATCCTGAGCGATTAAAATAAGTTCTTTAATACCTTTGACGGCCAAGCTTTCGGCTTCGATTACCAATTCTTCAATAGGCGTGGACTGATGCACCCCTCTCATTAGCGGAATAGCGCAAAAAGAACAAGGTCTATCGCAACCTTCTGCAATTTTTAAATATGCATAATGTTTTGGAGTAGTTGTAAGTCGCTCACCTATCAATTCATGCTTATAATCTGCTTCTAAAACTTTAAGTAAATTTGGCAAATCATGAGTCCCAAAATACTGATCTACATCTGGAATTTCTTGCTCTAAGTCTGGTTTATAGCGCTCACTCAAGCATCCTGTAACAAAAACTTTATCTACTTCTTTAGCCTCTTTTTTATTGACATAGTGCAAAATAGTATTGACAGATTCTTCTTTGGCTTTACCAATAAAACCACAAGTATTAATCACTACAATATTACCATCGTCATTCTCATCTTCATGAACCACCTCTTTATTGTTGGCTTTGAGTTGTCCCATTAATACTTCGCTATCATAAATATTTTTAGAACAGCCTAAGGTTACTACATTGATTTTATTCTTTTTTATAGATTTTGTTCTCATAATTTATGATATTAAACAATGCATTAAAGTCTAATGTGCAAAGTCATTGCTGAGTCTTACTTAAACACTCAATTATTTAAAAAAAGAATCAACAAATTCAAACTTATTAAAGACCTGCAAATCATCTACACCTTCACCTACACCAATATATTTAACCGGAATTTTAAATTGATCTGATATTCCAATAACAACACCACCCTTAGCTGTGCCATCAAGCTTGGTAATAGCCAATGCCGACACCTCTGTGGCTGCCGTAAACTGTTTAGCTTGTTCAAAAGCATTTTGACCGGTAGAGCCATCTAAAACGAGTAAAACTTCATCGGGTTTATCTGCGGTTACTTTTTGCATTACCCTCTTAATTTTTGACAATTCATTCATCAAATTCACTTTATTGTGCAATCTACCAGCGGTATCAATAATAACAACATCTGCATCTTGATTAACTGCAGATTGCAAAGTATCAAAGGCTACCGAGGCTGGGTCGCTCCCCATGTCTTGCCTTACCATAGGCACATTTACTCTATCTGCCCAAATTTGCAATTGATCAATAGCAGCTGCCCTAAATGTATCTGCAGCACCCAATACTACTTTTTTACCTTTACGCTTATATTGCGCTGCTAATTTACCAATGGTTGTCGTTTTTCCAACTCCATTAACACCAACAACCATAATAACATAGGGTCTCTTATTGTCTGGAATGGTAAAATCGATATCGTTACCTGTATTGGTTAAAGCCAATAATGCAGCTATCTCTTCTCTTAAAATTTGGTTAAGTTCATCTGTACCAAAATATTTGTCTTTAGCAACTCTCTCTTCAATGCGTTCAATAATTTTTAAAGTGGTATCTACACCTACATCAGAAGATACTAACACTTCTTCTAAATTATCTAACACATCATCATCAACTTTAGATTTTCCAGCAACAGCTTTAGACAGCTTGTTGAAAAAGGAAGTTTTAGATTTTTCAAGTCCTTTATCTAAAGTTTCTTTCTTCTCTTTCGAAAATATTTTTTTAAATAAACTCATAGTCTACACAACTTATCAATGGTTAGTTTTTAGTGGCACAAAGGTAATAAAAATAAACCTCCTGAAAATGAAAAAGCTACTTCCAAAAAAATTGAAAGTAGCTTTGTATAATTGATACAGTAAAGATTATTTTTTACTTAAATATTCTTTTACTTTAGAAGGATCTAAAATGCTCTCAACAAACGTGTAAGCACCTGTTTTGTCTGATTTTACCATCTTAATCGCCTTAGTCAATCTCTTTGACCCAGTTTGTAACGATGCTACTGATTTCTTTGCCATTTTATATAGTGTTATTTAAGACCTAATCTAGGGCCTTTAAATTATTTAATCTCTTTGTGAACTGTTACCTTCTTCAAAATTGGATTGTATTTTTTCAATTCCAATCTATCTGGGGTATTTTTCTTACTCTTAGTAGAAATGTATCTTGACGTTCCAGGCATACCTGAAGCTTTGTGCTCTGTACATTCTAAAATAACCTGAATTCTATTACCTTTACTCTTTGCCATTTCTTCTTATTTTTTTAAATAACCGTTAAGTCTAGCTTCTTTTACAACCGCCTCAATACCTAATTTATTGATATTCTTTAATGCTCTAGTAGAAACCTTTAAAGTAATCCATTTATCTTCTGTAGGTAAATAAAAACGCTTTTTAACCAAATTTACTTTGAACTTTCTTTTGGTTCTATTCATCGCATGAGAAACATTGTTTCCAACCATTGCTCTCTTACCTGTAAGCTCACAAACTCTTGACATTTCTTTACTGTTTTAATTGTTCATTCAAAACGAGGTGCAAAAATAATAATTCTTTATTGATCTCACAAACAATTTTTATTGTTTTTTAAAATTTCTAATTTAAGGATTTCTAAAGCTTTTATTACAGATTTCTCTATCACTCTATCTCTAGGCTGCCCAAAGTTAAAAACTTCTACCTCAACATTATTTCTATTGGCGATTGCAATATAAACTACTCCTACCCTTTCATCAGTTTTATCAGTGGTAGGGCCAGCATTACCCGTAATCGCTATAGCATAATCACTATTAAATAATACTTGGCAGCCTACAGCCATTTCTTTAGCTACTTCTGCACTTACCACTGAGTATTTTTCAATGGTACTAGGCTCTACTTTTAACTGCTTAATTTTCGCTTTCGCGGAATAAGACACTACACTACCAAGGAAATAAGAAGAAGCGCCAGCCAATTTGGTAATTAAACTTGATAAAGCACCACCGGTACAGCTTTCAGCTAAAGACAGAGTTAATTGTTTTTCAATCATTTGTTGATGAATCCATTCATCAATAGATCTATCTTCATCTACAATCAATTCCCCTATATACCTGTGAAGTTTAAACACTTCTTGATCAATCGCTTCTTGAAGTGCCAGTTTATCCCAACCAGTAGCGCTTAAACGTAATCTCAATTTACCATACGAGGGCAAATATGCCAATCGGATAGATTGTGGCAATTGATTTTCCCATGGTTCAATACGCTCAGCCACCCGGCTTTCCCCTAATCCATATGTATTAATAGTTTTATGTATTATATATGGTAAGTTAAATTGCTGCTGTAGTTTAGGTAATACCTCTTGACGCATTAAACCTTTCATTTCATTAGGTACTCCTGGCATTGACACTATTACTTTATTATTGTTAGAAAACCACATCCCCGCAGCAGTACCTAATTTATTCTTAAGTGCAATGGCCTTTTGAGGTAACATCGCTTGTTGTAGATCTGATGTGGTATAAGCGTAGTTTATTTTAGCAAACAGACTAATAATATGGTTTTTTACCTCTTCGTTCATCACTAAAATGTCTTCAAAATAATCTGATAGTGTCATTTTTGTAATATCATCTTTAGTTGGCCCCAGTCCGCCAGTAATAAAGATACAATCTGCTCGCTCTTGGGCTTGGTTAAGCGCCTCTATAATATGATGACGGCTATCTTGAATTGAAGTGATTTGATGAACAGTAATACCTATAAGGTTAAGCTGTTCAGCCATCCACTTAGAATTGGTATCTGTAATCTGTCCTATAAGAATTTCATCGCCTATGGTAATAATTTCTGCTTTCAAACTATTTTTTTTATCTATACAAATATAGACTACTTTTAACAACAACGAATTTCTTATTTTTAAGCTCAAATAATCTATCATGAAAAAAATTACCTTATTATTACTTCTCCTTTCAAGCTTTAGTTTTTATGCCCAATCAACTTCAGAGATTAATATAGTTAACGAAACGGTTAAGAAAAACACAATCAAAAAGCAAATTTTCTATTTAGCCTCGGATGATTTAAAAGGAAGGGAAACGGGCTCACCAGAAATTGATACAGCTGCTCATTATATTGCTAAAACCTTTAAAAACCTCGGTGTAAAACCAATTAATGGTAGCTACTATCAAAATGTGCCATTAACTAAAAACAAAAAAGCCAAATCGGTAAAATTGGTATTTAACGAACAACCTCAAAAAGAATTAATCCTTCTTAAAGGAAAAGACATGAGCTATAATAAGGGTGTAGTGATATTAGATTACGGTTTAGAATCTGAGTACAGCACCAAAGATGTAAAAGGAAAAGTAGTAATTTGTAAAACAGGTACACCTGAAAAAAGTGACTTTAGAAGTGCTTATACAGCCATTGCTCAGAAACAACATCTTGCCGCAAAATATGGCGCCATTGCTTTAATAGAAATTGCTAATTATCAAAATAAAGTATGGCAATTGCTAAAGAATAATTTAGGTAAAGAAAAGGTTCAATTAGCTAAAGCGAAGGATAATAATACACCTATAGCACATTTATGGGTATTAAATAAAGATATAGATCTACAAAACAATAACTTAAAGCAAGTTAATTTAGAGGTAAACGGAGCCCAAACAGAAAAGATTACTTCAAAAAATGTTGTGGGTATATTAGAAGGAAGCGATCCTATATTAAAAAATGAATTTGTAATATACTCTGCTCATTACGATCATATAGGTATAGGCAAACCAAATCAAGAAAATGATTCTATATACAACGGTGCTCGTGATAATGCCGTTGGAGTGGTTACCGTGTTAAGTGCAGCAGAGAATCTAGCCAAATACCCCACTAAGAGATCGGCATTATTCATTCTATTTACAGCTGAAGAAAAGGGCCTGATAGGCAGTAAGTACTATACTCAAAACCCACTTGTTCCTATGAATAAAGTTGTCTTCTGCTTTAATAGTGATGGTGGTGGTTATAATGATAAAACTAAAACAACAATCATAGGCCTCAAAAGAACTACTGCTCAAAAGCATATTGAACAAGCTTCTAAAGCATTTGGTCTAGAGGCTATTGGAGACCCTGTACCAGAACAAAACCTTTTTGATAGATCTGACAATGTGCATTTTGCGAAAGCTGGTATACCTGCACCAACTTACAGCCCAGGAATGACGGCATTTGACGAAGAAATTTTAAAATATTATCATCAAGCTGCAGACAATCCCGAGACCTTAGATTATGACTATTTAGAATTGTTTTTTAAATCGTATGTACTATCTGCTCGACTCATTGCTAATGATCCGGAAAAACCATTTTGGCTTAAAGGTGATAAATATTATGAGGCCGGAGAAAAACTATACAATAAGTAGCTTACCATTGATTAAATGGCTTTTTTAGTAAGCTGGCGTTGTAATACTTTACATCGCCAGTAACTTCTTTGCCCAACCAATCAGGCTTAGCAAACAGATCGGTTTCTGATTTTAACTCAATCTCTGCCAATACTAGCCCAGCATTATTCCCATAAAATTCATCCACTTCAAAAGTATGCCCTCCTGCCGGTACCAGATATCTTGTTTTTTCAATGGTATTGGGTTCACACAAACTCAGTAACACCTTTGCTTCTGTATGTTCAATTTCTTTTTCCCATTCAATTCGAGACAATCCAGATTCATTAGACTTTCCTTTTATGGTCAACCACGCTTCATTGTTACTTATTCTAACACGAACTGTTCTTTCTGAATGAGAATTGAGATAACCTTGCTCAATATACATAGAGCTAGTCGCAAAATCTTTGTAACTGCCATTAACTAAAAACTTCCTTTCAATCTCTTGCTGTAGCATTACCTTATTTTTATTTCAAATGCTTTGTCATTTTCTAAATAACCTTCCAAAAAATCTTTAGATTCAACCTTACCTACTCCGGCTGGTGTACCCGTAAATAGAATATCCCCAATTTTTAATGTAAAAAATTGCGATACATAAGCAATCAATTCATCTATTTTCCACAACATAAAACTTGAATTGCCATCTTGAACTCTATTTCCATTTCTAATCAGCCTAAAAGAGGTGTGCTCTAAATTAAAGTTTTCTTTTGGGTAAAAATTACCAATTAAAGCACTACCATCAAAGGCTTTGGCCTTTTCCCAGGGCAAACCCTTAGACTTAAGTTGGCTTTGCAAATCTCTGGCTGTGAAATCTATACCAAGACCAATTTCGTTATAATATTTATGTGCAAACTTGGGTTCTATATGCTTGCCAATTCTATTGATTTTCACCAACAACTCCACCTCATAATGAATATCATTTGAAAATGGTGGAATAATAAATGGGTTGTTTTTGAGGATAACCGATGAATCTGGCTTAATAAAAATTACAGGATTCTCTGGTTTTTCATTCTTTAATTCTTTAATGTGTTTAGCATAATTACGCCCAATACAAATTATTTTCATAGAGATGTTTTTCGATTTTAAATCCTTTAATATTTAGGAATTATAACTTAATTATGGAATCCATTTTTTTTCAAAATTTGGTTTTCTCTTTTCTAAAAATGCGTTTCTACCTTCTTTGGCTTCATCAGTCATATAGGCCAATCTTGTGGCCTCACCAGCAAAAACTTGCTGCCCTACCATACCATCATCTGTTAAGTTCATCGCAAATTTTAGCATTTTTATCGAGGTAGGAGATTTTGCTAAGACCTCTTGAGCCCATTGATAAGCCGTGTCTTCTAATGCATCATGTGGTACAACAGCATTAACCATTCCCATTTCATAGGCTTCTTGCGCCGAATAATTACGACCTAAAAAGAAAATTTCTCGTGCTTTCTTTTGCCCAACCATTTTTGCGAGATAGGCAGACCCATAACCTCCGTCAAAACTGGTAACATCTGCATCTGTCTGTTTAAAAATAGCATGCTCTTGACTGGCCAAGGTCATATCACACACCACATGTAAACTATGGCCTCCACCCACAGCCCATCCTGGAACCACAGCAATTACCACCTTTGGCATAAACCTAATCAATCTCTGCACTTCTAATATATTTAATCGGTGCATACCATCATCACCTACATAGCCTTGATGCCCTCTTGCTTTTTGATCACCGCCAGAACAAAAAGAATATACTCCATCTTTGGTAGAAGGACCCTCTGCAGACAGCAGTATCACCCCTATGTTAACATCTTCTTGGGCATCGTAAAAAGCATCGTATAACTCACTGGTTGTTTTAGGCCTAAATGCGTTTCTTACATTGGGTCTATTGAATGCTATGCGCGCTATGCCCTCACTTTTTTTATAGGTAATATCTTCATATTCTTTGGCTATTTGCCAATTGATCTTTTTCATCGACTAAGTTTTACAATTATGATAAAATATTTAAGCTGGTTTATCGTTCGATATAGATAACGAAAGCGAAATTACGAAAGTTTAACGATTAAACTTTTATATGTTTTGTTTTATCGTAATTTGCAATGAAATTTTAGTCATTATCATGAAAAATATACTTTTGATTCTTATTTTATTTTGTACTGTTGCTTCGGCTCAACAAGACAATATTATTTATAAAAAATTTAATTCATACGAACTTAATACAGAGCGTATCATAAAAATTTATATCCCGCCCTCGTATGAAGAAAACAAAGAAAACACCTATCCCGTAGCGATTGTTTTTGATGCAGAATATTTGTTCGATCTATACGTTGCCAATACTAAATTATTTGCGGCTAGAGATAAGGCACCAGAACAAATTGTTGTGGGAATCTATCAAAACCAAAACGAAGAGCGTTACTTAGATTGTGATTACAGTACAGATACTGGATTACCTAATGAAGATGGCACCAAGTTTTATAAGTTTGTAAGAGAAGAACTACTCAACTACATAGACGACAACTATAGAACATCTCTTTTTAAAACCATTGTGGGTAATACGGTAACCGCCAATTTTGTAAACTATTTCTTTATTGAAAACAATTCAGCATTTAATGCTTTTATCAGCATCAACCCAAGTTATGCACCCTTAATGAATGAAAGGTTAGAAGCTAAAAGTCAGAGTTTAACAGAAAATATGTTCTACTATTTATGCTCTGGTAATTATAATAAAAAAGAAAAAGTAAAGTCCATCAATGACATTCATAATTTATTGAAACTATCCGAAAATGAATTTTTCAATTACAAATATGATGATTTCTCTACCTCAACAAAGACGGGAGCCATTGGACAATCTATACCCAGTGCTTTAGGTTTTATCTTTAAGCTGTTCTCCGGTATTTCGAAAAAAGAGTTTGATGAGAATATTGCCGATTTAGAGCCCGCAGAAGCCATTGAATATTTAGAAAGAAAATATGTTGAGATTGATTACTTGTTTGGTTCTAACGTTAAAATCCGTGAAAGCGATATTTATATGATTGAGCCTATTATAATTGACAAACAAAATGGCGACTATCTAGAAGAATTTGGCAAAATGATTAATCGTCTTTACCCAGAAGCTCCTCTCGGAGATTACTATATTGGTTTATATTACGAAACTGGTTATGAGTATAAAAAAGCTTTAAAATATTATAAAAATGGTTATGCCAAAATAGGTTCAGACAACCCTAATGCAGATGCTTACTATGGTAATATAGAACGTGTGATGGATAAGCAAAGAATGGAAAAACTAGGAATTCCATTAGAGGAGCAACCTGCAGAAACCACGCCTGAAGACGAAGCTCAAACTGAGCAGAATTAAAATCATTCTAAAAATAGATTAGGGGCAATCTTTTAATTCCTTGCTAAAAATAATATCTTTGAAAAACCTCAATTTTTAAGATATTCATAGTAATGAAGAAAAGATTACTCTCTCCCTTTCAAAAATTTGTTCAAATTGAAAGCCTTAGTGGTATCCTGCTATTTGCTGCTACCATTGTGGCAATGGTCTGGGCGAATTCTCCTTTTGGTGAAAGCTATACCAATTTATGGCAATACAATATTGGTATTTCAACCAAATCAATTGAATTAGACAAGCCTTTAATTCTTTGGGTTAACGATGGTTTAATGGCTGTGTTTTTTTTCTTAATTGGCTTAGAAATCAAAAGAGAATTTTTAATTGGCGAACTCAATTCTGTAAAAAAAATTGCCTTCCCACTGTTTGGTGCCTTAGGTGGAATGCTCATGCCTGTCGCTTTATTTATGCTGCTCAATAAAAACCCTGAAACTTTTAATGCTTGGGGTGTACCCATGGCTACAGATATAGCATTTTCATTGGCAGTTTTAAAACTTTTAGGTGATAGAGTACCGCTTAGTTTAAAAGTATTCTTAACGGCTTTTGCCATTGTTGATGATATTGGTGCGGTATTGGTTATTGCCATTTTTTATAGTGGAAGCATCGATACAGCACTATTGGCCTACGCCTTTATTTTACTAGCGATTAGCTATGCTCTGTCTTACAAGGGTATTTTTTCGAAATATTTAAATTTAGCCTTCGGAGCTATTATTTGGATTCTCTTTTTAAAAGCAGGTATCCATCCAACATTAGCAGGAATACTCTTAGCATTTTCTGTACCAGTAAGACAAAAAGTAGACACCACAGAATTTATAGAAAATCTAATAGGCTTTGCCGATAAGTTTAGAGTCTCTAAAATTGTTGAAAAACCCATTCTATCTAAAGAGCAAATCGAACAAATTGATGATCTAGAAGACTGGATAAATAAATACCAATCTCCGCTACAACACCTAGAGCATAAACTTCATGATTGGGTAGCTTACCTTATCATTCCAATATTTGCCTTGGCCAATGCTGGTGTAGTGATTAATAGTGATATGACATTAGATTACGATCTTATAAAAAACATAACCATTTGTCTTGTTTTCGGAAATTTTATTGGTATTAGTTCCATTATTCTAACGGCTAAAAAAATTAAACTTATAGAAGTTCCTCAAGACATTAGCAATTGGCAAATTGTAGGAGTTTCTTTTTTAGCAGGTATTGGTTTTACCATGGCTATCTTTGTAGCTAGTCTTGCTTTTAGCGAAAGTCCGAAATACATAGACTCTGCTAAAATTGGTATCCTTATTGGCTCGTTTTTATCTGCAATTATTGGTTATTGTATCTTAAGATTCAAAACTCAGTCTCAAAATGCTTTATATGAAAATTAATCTCAAACATAGCAATATATCTAGCCCTAAAGGTATTTACCTACTACTTTTAACTCTGGTGTTATCGAACTTTGCTTGCGCGGATAGATCATCAAAAGAGAGTCTAACATCTTCTAAAAAAAAGTATGCCTTAGTAATTCATGGCGGTGCAGGTACCATTAAAAAAGAAAACATGACCGAGGCACAAGAAGCGGCTTATACTAAAAAAATACAAGAAGCTTTAGATGCCGGTTTTCAGGTTTTAGAAAACGGCGGCCATGCAGAAATTGCTGTACAGCAAGCCATTAATATTTTGGAAAATTCCCCCCTATTCAATGCTGGAAAAGGAGCGGTTTTCAACCATAAAGGGCAACAAGAAATGGATGCTTCTATTATGGATGGTAGAACTCTAAACTCTGGAGCTGTGGCAGGTATAAGACATATTAAAAATCCGATAAACGCAGCTATTCTAGTTAAAGATAGCACAAGACATGTATTATTATCTGGCCAAGGTGCCGAAGATTTTGCGAAATTACATGGATTAGAAATGGTAGACTCTTCCTACTTCTATTCTGAAAGAAGGTATCAATCTCTGTTAAGAGCTCAGGGCAAAGAGCAAGCTTTGATACAAAAAAAAAGCACCAATATTGAATTAATAGACAACCACCAATATGGTACGGTAGGTTGCGTGGCTTTAGACCAAAATGGCAATATTGTAGCTGGCACCTCTACCGGTGGAATGACCAACAAAAAATATGGTAGAATTGGAGATTCTCCAATTATTGGTGCAGGAAACTATGCCAATAATGCATCATGTGGGGTTTCTTGCACTGGCACTGGTGAGTATTTCATCCGCACTTTAGCTGCTCATCAAGTATCTAACTTAATTCTACTTAATAATTTTTCACTTAAAGAAGCTGTAAGACAAGTTATACACCAAGATATTGATTCTTTAGGTGGTACGGGAGGAATGATTGCTTTAGATAAAAATGGTAATATGGCCTGGGACTTTAATACAGAAGGCATGTATAGAGGTTTTAAAAGTGCCCATGGCGATAATATTATTGAAATGTATAACGAATAATCGCTAGCCATGAATAAAGCATTAATACCCATTTGTTTTTTGATTTTTGGATTAAAATTAACTTCAAGTCAGAATTCTAATGAACTGGTTAAGCTCTTAGCATCGCATAAAGAAGAATTTGGCGATGTTTTAGAGTATCCTGAGGAGTATAACATTCAGATACTTTATACTCAGATAAATCGAGATCAAAATAACACCCCACATTTCACATCGTATCAATACAACGCTAAACCTAAGCGCTATTTCTATCCAGCAAGCAGCATCAAAATTTTTGCAGCTGCCTTAGCCTTAGAAAAAATTAATCTTTTGGGGATAAAGGACTTAAATCAAGATACTTTCCTAGCCATAGATAGCAGCTATAGTGGGCAAACAGCCGTTAAATCAGATTCTACATCTAAATCTCTCAAGCCAAGTATAGGTCATTATATTAAAAAACTTTTTGTGGTAAGCGATAACGATGCCTTTAATAGGCTATATGAGTTTATTGGACAAAAAACATTCAATGAAACTTTGCAACAAAAAGGATATAATCTGAGGATGACACATCGCCTTTCTATAAGTCTCTCTCAAGACGAAAACAAACATACCAATGGTTTTACTTTTTATAAAGAACAACCTTATCAAGTTGTGTATCATCAGAATCCTGCTAATTCGGTAGACAACTTTACTGCCAACCAATCTATTTTTATGGGTGATTCTTATATTAAAAATGGTATTACCGTAGATACCCCAATGGATTTCAAAGAAAAGAACTACGCTTCAATTTACGACCTTCAAAAGGTTATTAAGGCCATTATGTTCCCAGAATATATTGCTCCTCAAGAGCGGTTTAACTTAACCACTGATGACTATCATTTTTTGCGTCAATACATGTCTCAACTACCTAGGGAAACTCTTTATCCTAACTATAGTAAATTACCGGATAATTATTGCAAATTTTTTCTTTATGGTAATCAAAATAAAGTGAAAATTCCAAGGCATATCAGAATTTTCAATAAAATAGGTAATGCCTATGGATTTAGCATAGACAACGCCTACGTTGTTGATTTAGAAAACAATATAGAGTTTTTACTTACAGCCGTAATTTATACTAATAAAAACAATACTTTAAATGACGGTATTTATGAATACGATACTATTGGGTTTCCATTCTTAGCAAAGCTTGGTAGACTCATTTATGATTATGAACTTAAAAGAGATAGAAAACACCAACCCAATTTAGATCAATTTAAATTAAATTACGATATAGAATGAAAGTCAAAGATATTACACAAATTATTGAAGATTGGTGCCCTAATGCATATGCAGAAGAATTTGACAATGTTGGCTTATTAGTAGGAGATCAAAATACCGAGGTAACCAATATTTTAATTGCTTTAGATACTTTAGAAGAAACTGTTAATGAAGCTATTAAAAAACAATGTAACTTGATTATTAGTTTTCACCCAATTATATTTAGCGGACTAAAAAAAATAACCGGAGCCAATTATGTTGAAAAAGTAGTAATTAAAGCCATTCAAAACAATATAGCGATTTATGCCATGCACACAACCTTAGATAATTCTATTGAAGGTGTTTCGGCGAAAATGGCAGAGATTATTGGTCTTAAACAAACTAAGATTTTAATTCCACAACAAAAAACTATCAAAAAATTAACTACTTATGTACCTCTTAAAAATGCCGAGCTTCTACGAGCAAAGTTATTTGAAGCCGGTGGAGGATCAATTGGCAACTACGATCAATGTAGTTTTAATACCGAAGGCATAGGCACCTATCGCGGCAATGAAGATAGTCATCCAACCATTGGAACTAAAGGCCAAATGCATCATGAAAAAGAAGTCTGTATTGGTTTAATTTTTGAAAAACACAAACAAAATAATATTCTTAAGGCGCTCTTCAAAAATCATCCTTACGAAGAAGTTGCCTATGAAATTACTACATTAGATAACCTAAACCAACAAATTGGTATGGGTATGATTGGCGAATTAAGTCAGCCTACAGATAGTCTCACATTTTTTAATCACCTTAAAGAAACATTTAATCTCTCTGTAATAAGACATTCTAATATTTGTAAGAAAACAATTTCTAGAGTGGCTGTGTTAGGCGGGTCTGGTAGTTTTGCCATTAACCATGCTATCAAAGCCCAAGCCGATGTTTACATTACTGCAGATCTAAAATATCACGATTTCTATAAGGCCGAAAATAGTATCATTCTAGCCGATATTGGTCATTACGAAAGTGAACAATTCACAAAAAACCTTATACTCGATTATCTTACAAAAAAAATCATTAATTTTGCACCTGCCTTATTTACAGGCCAAATTATTTTATCAGATTTAAATACAAATCCTATCAATTATTTATAGAGATGACAAAGAAGAAAGAAGTTACCGTAGAAGAAAAACTAAGAGCTTTATACGACTTACAATTGATTGATTCAAGAATAGATGAAATCAAAAACACGAGAGGTGAGTTACCTTTAGAGGTTAAAGATTTAGAAGCTGAAGTTGAAGGCTTAAAAACACGGTTATCTAACTTTAGTACTGATATTGAAAATTTAGAAACTGCAATTGCCAATAAAAAAAATAATATTGAAGAGGCTAAAACTTTAGCTAAAAAATATACCGAACAACAAAAAAACG
>JAUIJW010000244.1 GCA_030431085.1 Bacteroidia bacterium | reverse complement strand
GCGTTATTTTACTTCCGAATTTACTTTTAAATGCATCAATCAATACAATATCCTTAACGCCAATATCAAAATTATCTAATACCGTATCTTTGTATTTTGCCAAAGTAATGACGGAAATAGCGTAATTTTGACTTTTATATTTTTCAAAAATGGGCTTAATATCATACAGTCCAAAGGCATGCTCACAATAAAAACCAATTTTTTTCATAGATTTTTCACCAGTTTTTCTGCACGATGCCAATCTTCAATTGTATCAATATTGACATAAGTTGCTTTATCAGATTCAATAAAGGCTATTGAATTACCGTACAACGAATTCTGCTTTAACAACACCTCCGTTTTGGTAATATAAATATTTCCATCACGATGATAAGCTTTAGGTAAATTTTGTCTTCTCGCTATAATTTCTTTTTCACCAGTCGCAATTTTCAAATTATCATCACCATCGACTTTAAATGTCCAATGCGGATTATATTCGTGTGGAACCTCTAACACTGACACCAAAGAATCTGCTTTTTTATCAATAAATTTTTGAATGGCTTTGTCTAAAAAATCAACAGTACGAAATGGACTAGTAACTTGTAATAAACATACTGCATCAAAGCTTATTCCTTGATCTAAATAGTATTGTAAAGCATGTTGAATAACTGGCAAAGTAGGTGCTTTATCATTGGCAAATTGGTGAGGTCTTACAAATGGAGCAGATAGTCCTATTTTTTTTGCCTCCTTAATAATAGACTGATCATCAGAACTTAATATGACTTTATCTAATAATTTAGATTGTAAAGCAGTATCCGATGTATACTGTAACAAAGGTTTACCTCCCAATAACTTTATATTTTTCCCTGGCACCCCTTTTGAACCACCTCTAGCTGGTATTAGTCCTAAAATTTTCACCAGATTAATATGTTATCGTTTTATGAAATGGCAATTCAATTTCTGCTAATATATTGGCTATTTTCTGTCCAGAGTGACCATCACCGTAAATGGTATCCTGTTCTAAATTGATATTGTGTATTTGACTTAAAATAGCATCTTTGATGGCTTGTTTGTCATACATAACATCTAAAACATTTTTACCTCTTTGCCTCCTATTTTGACGGGTTCCAATATTAACAACAGGTACTCCTAAATAGGCACATTCTCTTATTCCTACACTAGAATTACCTATTAAACATTGGCTATTCTTTAGCAATAACAAGAAATCGGTTGGTTCCATATTTTTAAAGAAATGAATATGCTTAAGTTCATTTTTTTCTCTAAAGGATCTAATACCACTCGATGTACCATCTGCCCCAGCATCTACATTAGGCCAAAACCAAAAAGTAGGTATCCCCAATTCGTTCACTGCTTCTAAGGTTTTTAATACATCTTCTTTGGCTTTTTGATACTCTGTAGTTACAGGATGTTGCATTACAACTATATACCCCTCTTTCCAATTCACTGAGGCTCCCACACCTCCATACTTTTCTAATGGGTCAAAAGTTAGTTTTGAGTTTTCTCTAATTTCTTTGGCAAGATCAATTGAAGGGCAACCTGTATTTATAACAAATTTTGGGTTTTCACCCAATTTAATCACTCTTTCCTTGGCATCTTCTGATGCTACTAAATGAATATCTGCCAATTTAGAATTTGCATGACGAACTTTTTCATCAATATTACCAGTAACTTCACCTCCTTGAATATGCACTAAGGGGATATTTTGATAAGCAGCAGCTATACTGGTTGCAATAGTTTCAAATCTATCTGCTATAGTCATTACAGCATCTGGTTGTAAATTATAAAATACATTGGCCAACTCCATTACCCCTAAACCGGTAGTTTTTGCCATAGCAGTTTTATTTTCTCCTTCAAGTACCATATATACTTTTTCTGCTACTTCAAAACCGTCTTTTTCAATATATTCCACTGCATTCCCATAGCGCCCCAACAAGGCTGAGCCAGCGATTACCAACTGTAATTCTAATCTTGGGTGCTCTTTTATTGCTGTTAAAGCTGATTTCACCCTACTGTAGGATGGCCGAGCAGTAACCACTACGCAAATTTTCCTTTTACTCATAGTATATCTGTTTCATTTAAAAAATCCCATTGCTTCATATCTCTTGAAATCTCCTTACCTAAAACACTTTCGTAAAAGGTGGCAGAAATACCATAATCTTTTGGTTTTTTTGCTTCTAAATCTTCAAAAGTTAACCGATGTCCCTTTGGCAATGCTTTATTTACGGCAAGCGATTTTTCAAAAATGCTTTTTAATGTATTATAATCTGAATTATCATTTTTATCGATAGGGTTTTGATTAGCAGTTTCAATATTTCTAACGGCGCTTACCAATTGAGCTGTTTCCCTAATAGTTAATGATGATTTGCTATCAGGACCAAACATATTCTTATCAAAAACTACGTGGAATTCTAAAATTTCTGCTCCTAAAGCTGTAGCCGCGATACAAGCCTCTAATCTAGAAGAATGGTCTGAAAATCCAACCGGTACACTATATCTTTGTGATAGTTCTTGAATAACATTAAGTCCATATTGTTTTGGTTGAGTGGGGTAAGCTGTAGTACATTGTAATATAGAAAAATCAACATTCTTTAGTCTTAAGTTCTCCACTGTTTGATCTAACTCTTCAAATGAGCTCATTCCAGAGGACACAATAATTGGCTTACCTGTTTTAACGATTTTATCTAGAAGCAGAAGGTTATTTACTTCGCCAGAACCAATTTTATACCTTTTCACTCCTACTTCTTCCAATAAATCAACAGCAGCATTGCTAAATGGTGAACTCATAAACTCTAACCCAACATCATCACAATGTTTTTTAATGCCTTTCCATTGCTCTAGAGTAAACTCC
>JAUIJW010000027.1 GCA_030431085.1 Bacteroidia bacterium | reverse complement strand
GATTGGTATTTAAATTATTGGACTGAAACTACGAGTACCATAGACTACGGGATAAAAGATGTAACAGATCAAATAATTACCTTAGAAAGAATTGGAAAAATGCCTATGCCATTAGATATAACGGTAACCTATCAAGACGGTAGTGAAGAACTTTTTAATATTCCTACAAGATTAATGCTAGGACATAAGCCTACTCAAGCTACGGTGAAAAATGCTTGGCCATGGGCTAATCCAAATTACATTTTAAAGGTAAATAAAGCTGTAAAAAGTGTTACTATAGACCCTCTAGGTTTAATGGCCGATGTAGATAAAGAAAATAATGAATGGGTCGCTCCGTAACCCATTTCTCATGACAATGTAGAAAAAATCCCGCTTAAAGCGGGATTTTTTGTTCAAGAAATATATCAATCGTTATAAAAACATACTCAATAAGTTTTTACACTAATATATCATTAACTAAATGCTAAACCTCCATTAATATCAACATTGTTACCTGTTAAAAACGAAGCTTCATCCGAGGCCAAATAGGCCACCAAATCTGCCACTTCATTAGCAGTTCCTTCTCTTCTTAATGGTGTAGCATTGGCTACATTTACTCTCACTTGATCTTTTGTAAAATCGTCATGAAATTTGGTAGCAATCATTCCAGGATTTAGAGCATTTACTCGAATACCTTGAGGTCCGAATTCTTTAGCTAAACCTCTTGTTAAAGTCGATACAGCTCCTTTAGAGGCTGCGTATAAAAAAGCGCCTGGACCACCGCCATCTCTACCGGCTTGAGAGGCAAAATTAACAATAGATCCACCCTTTCCCATTAATGGCTTAAAGGCTTGTGTTACAAAAACTACAGATTTCAAATTAACATCCATTATTAAATCATAGAATTTTTCATCTACCTCTTCTATTGTTTTTCTAGCAAACAAACCGCCTGCTACATTTACCAAAATATCTACTTTATCGCCAAAAGCTTCTTTAGTTTTGGCAACCATTTGATCAATGTCTTCTTGTTTAGTTACATCTGCACCTACGGCTATAGCTTGGCCTCCTAAATCTTCTATTTCTTTAACGGTGTCTAAACCATCTTGTTTATTATCAAAATAATTTACCACTACTTTGGCACCTTCTTTTGCCAATTTAATAGATACTGCTCGGCCTATATCTCTTGAACCTCCAGTAACTACTGCTACTTTCCCTACTAATTTACTCATGTCATTTTATTTAAATATTATTACTTTTTTATTTTGACTCTCTAACTGGCCCTATATGCTTTATAAAGACAAAAATGGACAATACTCCCAGTGCCACTGCAACACAAATTGCGATAAATGCCGGGGTATAAGAGTTTGTGGTTATCTGGCCAACAAACCAATTCATGATCATAGGCGAAATAGCTGCTACAGTGCCGGCTAGTCCTGCCAAGGTACCTACAGAAGGTCCTCTAAATAAATCGCTTGAAATGGTTTGGATATTACCAATTGCAAATTGAAATCCAAATAATGCTAATCCTGCCAAATAGATAAATGTCATAAAGTTATCTTGTCTAACCCAAACAATGATGCCAACAAATGCTATTAGGATTAACACACCACCAACTACTATGGTTAATTTTCTAGAAAAATCTACAGACATTTTTTTCATCAACTCCCCGGTGAAAATACCTCCGAGTATACTACCTGCTGCGGCCAAAAGATAAGATATCCACATGGTGTTGGCGATCTCTTCTATACTTAAACCAAACTTATCATTCAGGTAAATAGGCATCCAACCTGCAAAAAACCACCAAATAGGCTCTATAAAAAAACGGCATGACAGTACGCCCCAAGATTGTTTATAGCTTAAAATATTAGCCACACTTAGGCTTTTGGCTTTAGTACCGATATTTTCGTCTTTGTCTATTCTGCTTGATATAATTAAGTTTCTTTCTTTTTCGGTAACCCAAGGATGCTTCTCTGGCGTAGATTTATTTAAAAACAACCATGGAATTACCCATAACAATCCAACAAATCCTAAAATGATATAGGTAGTTTTCCAACCGAATTGGGTATAAAGAAATACAATAATAAAAGGGGCTACTACATTACCTATAGATGCTCCAGCATTAAATATTCCTTGTGCAGTTGCTCTTTCTTTTACCGGAAACCATTCTCCGTTACTTTTTACAGCTCCGGGCCAATTACCTGCTTCACCTATACCTAAAAGCCCTCTAAAAAGTGATAGTGATATCAGCCCTCTTGCAAATGCATGAAATATGGATGCCACAGACCATACAATTATAGAAACTGTAAACCCTAAACGAGTTCCAATGGTATCGTACAATTTTCCAGAGGCAAATTTTCCTAGGGCATAACAGGCCATAAATACGTTTAGCATAATGGCATAATCAGACTTATCCATTCCTAAGTCTTTACCCATCTCTGGCCACAGTAATGCAAATGCGGTTCTATCTACATAATTTATAACTGTTGCTACAAATATCAACCCAATAATCCACCACCTTAATCCTTTAATTTTCATCTATTTAACTCATATTTATTTGTATAAGCACATAACCCATCTTATTGGGAGTATTCTCAACTTATAACATCATTTAATTCTTTGTGATTTTTAATACGGCAGTAAAGCTTAATGTATAAAACAATTGTAGCTGTTTTTCAACTTTAATACATGATTAAAAATACGTTCCCTCTTAACCTAATTTTTTTAAATCATACCATCGTGCATTGGCATGATTTCAATTTTTAAACTTTAAGTATTATAACAATACTGATACAACGACTTAAAGTGCTTTTTCATTTTTTGTTTTGCCTTTTGTGGATCTTGATTCTCAATGGCTTTAAATATTTCTGTATGTTCTTCAATACCTAACATGGCTTGATTTTTATCACACACATGAAATTTTTCAAAATTCATTATAATCTCTGGAGTAATCATTAACATCAATGTATTCATGGTGCTATTACCACTGGCTTTAGCGATAGCTAAATGAAATAACAAATCTTCTTGTATAGCATCTTCACCATTTAAAACCTTTGTATTATAGGCATCGAGTGCTTCTTTCATTTGCATTAGATCTTCATCTGTTCTTCTTAATGCAGCCAATCTCACCGTTTTTAACTCAAGCAAAATTCTTGTTTCAACCAGCGACTTAAAATCTGGATCTTCTAAACGTAAAATATCTTCAATAATACCATTCATCGCAATCACACCAATATCTTCAATAAAAGTACCACTTTGAGGCATTGATTTAACCAAGCCATAAAACTCTAACTTTCTAATAGCTTCACGCACATTACTTCTACTAACACCAAACTTTTCAGAAAGCATTCTTTCTGAAGGTAATTTATCACCAGGCTCTAAATTTTTATAGTTAATTAAATCTCTTATTTTACCTATAATTTCATTTTGAACCGCTTGATGTTCGTTTTTAGTATAAATTTCTAATTTCATATCAAAAGTTAGATTTAAAATTGGTTAACCAAATTGGTTTGATAAATTTAAATAATTTAATCATCACTCTCAAAATTTAATTGAATGCATTGGATAGATAAATCTATTTACTTAATGTTTTACTATTAAATTATAATATTTTACTTTGGCAAATGCACCTTCATCTCTAGATGCTAAATAATTTCCTGCTTTAAAATAGTTTTCAAAAACACCCCATTTTTCCATGTGAATATCATCATACACCTTAGAGTATTTATCATTTAAAATGACCTCTAGCTTACCTTCTGAAACAATGACTTCTAACGTAAATTTATCAAATCCTACTTCTACAGGGAAATTATATCCTTCATCATCACCCCAGGCACTTGTTTCCAAAATCTCAGTATCTGAAGCGTTTAAATCTTTCAATACTTTCGTTTTCACCCTTATTTTACCTTTATCCCAATAAATTTTTAAAATTGGTGGCGCATTATTATCCTTTGCATTGATTAAATCTCTTTGTTCATTGGTTAATCTACCATGAATTTGCATGATAATGCTTCTATGATATTTACCTTCACTATCTTTAGACACTTCTGCCATAGATAATTCACCTTTCATTGTTCCGCCTTGAGCGAAAGTCCAATTTATATGATTATCACCAGGAACCATTTGCTCTCTTAATTCTGTTCTTGAATAAGAGGTGTTGGCGGTTGTTGCCCCTGGATAGGTATAAAAAACCAATGCACCATTTACAGAATCATTATACATAAAGGGTTTGATTACCTCATTGGTGGCATAATCTAAAATTTCTGGCGGCTCTACTTCCGTTGGATTACCAATAGGCAAAGTTACCTTCCAGTGACTCAAGTCAATATTTGGTAATTTATAATTTTGTTCTAATTCTACCTCTGGTACAACTGGAATATCATGCTGACTTTCTTGACAACTCAGGTTTGAAATAATGAATAAGACCATCATGGTACTCATCATGATCTTATTCTTATTTCTATTTAGATTGCTAAAATTCATTAAGGCTGTTCTACTAATTCAATTTCTACCTCATCTACTCTTGCTTCTGCAATATTATTGCTATCGATCCAGATGGCGATAGTCTCTGTTGCACCAGAATTGAATGGTAAAGTCAACTTATTAAAGGTTTTAGACCCTTCTTGCTTATCGCCTTCTGCAGAAGCAATTATTGCCGCTTCGGCTTCACTAGCATCGCTAATGGCTTGACCAAGTATTGCTAGTCTAACTTTACCTCCCGCATTATCGTCTTTCATTGAGTAATAAAATGAAATGATATAATCTGTATTTGGTGTTACAGTTAATGCTTGATACGCTACTCTAGGATCTCCAGCGTTAAACTTAGCCGATTGCTCTCCTACATACTCATCACTTGAGATACCGAATATTTTACCTCCAGAAATTCTCCAAGAATCACGACCATCTCCCGTACCATCAGGCAAGCTATTGTCTTCAAAGCCTGCTTCTATTATATCTGGTACGATAGCTTCTGGTTCTGGTGGCTCAACGACTTCAATTGTCTCAGAATAAGTTGATGATTTTCCATTTTTATCAGATGCTTTAAGTGTAATGGTATAAGTTCCTACAGCTGGATATTTGTGTTCTCCATCTACTTCAGTTGAAGTGTTATCAGCCCCAGAATTTGGATCGCCAAAATCCCATTCAAAATCTGTGGCACTTTTAGAAAAATTAGCAAAATTATATACTAAAAAATCAACATCACTTTGTGTCGCTCCAAAACTTGCCGATGGCGGAGTTAGATCTTCAATAGATCCAGACTCTGGTAAATCAAACTTAAAATAATCATCACAAGAAAACATTGTGAATGAAATAATAAGCGCAGTAATCATCCATAAACTTTTATGGATTGATTTTTTTGATTTTATATTATGATTCATAATTATATCTATTTTTAATTAAATATTACTTTTAGTAACCAGGATTTTGTTTTAAAACTCCTTTACTTAACCCAATTTCTGCTTGTGGAATTGGTAATAATAAATCTGTAGATTGAAAACCATAGCCATTATCGCTTGAAAATTTAGACAATACCTCTTGAGCAACGCCAAAACGTATCAAATCAAATAATCGTTGATTTTCAAAAGCCAACTCTACTCTTCTTTCATCTAGTAATTCTTGTTTAGTAACGGTAGAAACTTCTGGCATTCCGGCTCTTCTTCTTACTGTATTGAATGAATTTAAGGCAGATGCTACCGAAGTTTGATCGCCTCCAGCTAAAATAGCCTCTACATGCATAAGTAATACATCTGCGTATCTCATTACAATCCAGTCATTTCCTGCTAAAGTAGGATTTCCAGAAGTAGGCTCTATACCTAAAGATGCATCACCATTAGGCAAGTATTTTACCACTTGATATTGCGTTGGCTGCTCTGAGTCTTGTCTATAAGAATACATCGTTCTATTGCCGCCAAAAGCATCTAATGCATCTTTAGCTTCAGCAGTTAAGTAATTTAATCCGCTCGATCTTCCTACTGCATTTAACCATTCTGCTGAAAAGTTTTGGCTGTCTGCTTGCAAATCTCCTTCATATTCTATTGCGAAGATAATTTCTGAATTTCTTTCATTGTAAAAAACGTCTTTAAAGCTATCCTGTAAAGAAAATCCGCTACTCATTACTTCTTCACACAATTGTTGTGCTGCAGTATAATTACCTAATGTTAAATTCACTTTTGCTAATAAGGCTTGCGCAGCCGCTTTAGAAGCACGTGACTTATTGCTATTATCTAAATTATTAACTGCAAACTCTAAATCGCTCACAATTAAGTCGTAAATAGTACTTGTAGGTACTCTTGTGAATTGGATATCCGTTTCTAATGGAAGAACTACTCTATCAATCAATGGAAGATCTCCAAATAACCTTACCAATTGAAAGTAAGTATAGGCTCTCACAAACTTTGCTTCTCCTTCAAATTTTGGTCTTGCAGTAGCAGATGCATTATCGAGGTTTTCTAAAACTACATTCGCTCTAAAAATCACATTAAAAGAGCTTCTGTAGTAATCTAGAACTACACCATTTGTAGTGGCTACGTTAAAAGATTCGAACTGTGCTGGTTCTCCTTCACTACTTTTAGTCCTGGTATTATCACTACGCATTTCTGTAACTTGATACTCTACCTGAGTACCGTGATTTGAATTAGATTGAGTATCATTAACCCCTTGTAAACCATCGTACATGTTAATTACTCCTTTTTCAATTTCTTGATCATTACTATAGTAGTTCTCTCCACTAATTGCGGAAATCGGTTCTGGTGATAAAAAATCGTCTGAACATGCAGTAACAGCAACTGCAAATAAAAACAATGTAATATTTCTTATTTTTTTCATCATAATATTGTTTTTAATATTGTTAATTAAAAGTCAAGATTTAGTCCAATAGAAATCGTTCTTACAATTGGAGAACCTGCTCTTTGATACCCATAAGTAGTAGGGCTTGTATTGTCAATAGACTCTGGATTAAAGCCAGTATAATCGTCTGCAGTTAAGTACATCAAATTTTGACCCGCAGCATAAACTCTTGCCTTGCTAAATACTTTAGAAGATTTTAGCCATTGCTGTGGAAAATTAAATCCAATATTTACATTTCTTAATGCGATATAAGATGCATCTTGAATGATATCATTGGTAAATATTTTTTGTTTGATGAACTGTTGATCTGGTGTTGTATTAGGGTTATAGTCTTGCGAGCTATTAAAGTGATTGAATAGATATTGGTCTCCCATATTTCTAACCTCAGCACCATGACTTCCTTGAAACATAAAGCTTACATCCACTGGGCCAAATTTAAAGGTGTTGGTAAAACTCCAAATTAAATCTGGATAAGGGTTTCCGATAATAGCTTTATCATCATCATCAATTAATCCATCACCATTCAAGTCTTTTACATAAACATCTTGTGCCTCACCACCTACAGGGTGATATGGATTATTGATATATTCTAACGGAATATCTCTATCAACTACCCAACCGTAAAAAGAAGAAATTGGGTTACCTTCTAAATTGATCCATTCTGCAGCTCTTTTGGTGTCTACATTTTGAATCTGACCATTAGAGTCTGCAAAATCTGTTAATGTGTTTTCATTATGAGATGCCAATACGGCTACAGACCATCCAAATGTTTCGTTAGATACAATTTTTGATCTAAGTTCTATTTCATATCCCTCATTTTTTACTTCACCTAAGTTTACCAATGCTTTGCTAAACCCTGTTGTACTAGAAATAGGGTTGTTTAAAAGCAATTGATCACTGGTACGTATATAATAATCAAATGAACCAGAAATTCTGTTATTCCATAATCCAAAATCAATACCTGGGTTTATCTCTTCACTTCTTTCCCATTGTAAATCTGGGTTAGAAATATTGATAGGATTGTATCCTCCTGACAGACTTCCCGCTAAAATCGCAGTCGTTGCACCTAAAATTGGCAGGTAAGGATAGTTATCAATCATGGCATTACCAGTTGAAATGGTAGTAGATCCAGAAGATTCATTGGGGTTTGTGTTACCCGTATTCAATCTATCATTACCAGTAACACCATAACTAGCTCTCAATTTTAAATTGTTAATAAAACTTCCTTCTAAAAAGGCTTCCTTGCTAATATTCCAACCTGCAGAGAAGGCGTAAAAGTTACCATATTTGTAATTTGGACCAAAAATAGAACTACCATCACGTCTAAAACTTGCAGAAGCTAAGTATTTATCTGCATAAGCATAAGTAACACGACCTACAAATGAAAGTAGTCTTTTTTCATATTCAAAAGATGTTGCATTGGCAATAGTAGTTGCATTGCTAATAGATTGTACATCATCAGAATCATATCCAGTTCCTGTCATAGAAGAGTAGTAAGAACGTGAGCCTTCTGCAGAAACACCAGCAGTAACACTTACATCATGTTTTCCAAAAGTATTACTATAGTTTAAAAAGTTATCTGACACCAAGTGTGTAGTATTTTGCATGATATCATCTAATTGCGCAGCCGATGCACCGTTTCTACTTGCTAAAACACCTTGCCATCTTGTACGGTGAGTATTTTGAAAATCTCCAGAAAAAGTAGTTCTAAAATTTAAGTTGTCCGTAATATTCCATTGACCGTAAACTCTACCATAAATCTTAAACTTCTTATCATATCGTTTTCTCTCTAAAACCTTAGCTCCAGGGTTGGTGTTAGAAGTATTACTAATATCAGTACCTCCTGTTGGTATTGGCATTCCGGCATCTAAATCATAATCATCAAACATTCTTTGCACCGCGTAATCACCAATTTGAGCATCTGCGTATAC
Organism: Bacteroidia bacterium; assembly: GCA_030431085.1. Taxonomy (GTDB): domain Bacteria; phylum Bacteroidota; class Bacteroidia; order Flavobacteriales; family Flavobacteriaceae; genus Lutimonas. Next base: position 6,865 of record JAUIJW010000027.1, on the reverse strand, counting down.
ACCCCCGTCTCTTTCTCTATTTACAAATTGAATAGTGTTTTCATCTAGGTACAATGGCAACCATGGTGGTTGTCTTAAAATATCATGTGTAGAACCATCAAATCTTCTTCTAACAGAATACGATGGTGTTAAACTTACACCAGCAGAAAATTTGTCATTAAACTTAGTATTGACTTGAAGTTTTAAATTGTATTTTTTGAAATCATCTGTTAACAATACACCTTCATCATGTAAATAATTAAATGCAGTACTAAACTTAGTTTTTTCATTACCTCCTCTAATACTTAAAGCTGTATTAGTAATTTGGCCACCATCAAAAATAATATCTTGCCAATCTTGATCTACACCGATCAATTGCTTATATCTTGTTCTATCAGAAAGTGTTCCTGTAGCTGCTAATTCTGCTGCTGCAGTTTCTGCAACGGAAAAGTAATACGGATTACTTTGTCTAGCTTCTTTATAACCGCCATAAGTATTTAAACTAAAAATAGTTCGTCCTTCTTTACCTCCTTTAGTAGTAATCATGATAACACCATTACCCCCTCGTGATCCATAAATTGCAGCAGAAGCGGCGTCTTTTAGCACTTCAAAAGATTCGATATCGTTCATATCCATATTGGTTAAAAAATCTGATGAAACTACGGCGCCATCAACCACTACCAATGGCCCAGAATCTCCAGTAATAGAACCTGTTCCTCTAATACGAATCGTAGGAGCAGAACCAGCTTCTCCACTAGTTTGTTGAATATTTACCCCAGAAACTTGCCCAACTAAAGCATCATCTACCCTAGATACAGCGATCTGATCTAAATTTTCATTGACTACTTTAGAAATAGATCCAGTTAAGTGAGATTTTTTAGATTTACCATAACCAATTAATACAACTTCATCAAGTTGATTGGTGTCTTCTTGTAAAACAATAGATATTTGTGTGTCTGAACCCACCACGTAGGTTTGTGTTACAAAACCCAAAGAAGTGATTTGTATAACATCATCTGCCTTTACTTGTAATTGAAATTGACCGTCAAAATCGGTAGAAGTTCCATTCGTCGTTCCTGTAACAATAATATTGGCTCCAGGAATAGGTTGATTATCTGTAGCTGATAAAATTTTACCGCTAAGTAAAAAACTATCTTGTGCATACATTAAACTACACTGCAACAGGAATAATGCAATAAAAGTTAATTTAATTTTTAATTTCATGATTAATTTTTGTAAGATTCTAAGTGTTAATTCATCATGTCATTGTGCATTGACATCATCGTGTTACGGCAAAAACCGTTAATTATCGACACTTTAGAAAACAATATTCTACAGAATTTGAGTTTTTCTTTGTAGTTTTGTAGAACATATGCTTTCTATAAAGCAATTACGTGTTTATTTACTTCCCTCTTAACTGAAGTAAATTTTTTAAAGGATAGGCGTGCACCTGTCCTTTTTTTATTGTTTAATGTTTCATTTAACTTGTTTTTTGATTTAAATTCTGTTTTTAAATTGGATTTCCAAACTGGTTTACCAATTTGGTTTACCAAATATATGTTATTTTATTGTTAAAAAAAATATTTTAACAATAATCTTAGGTTATTTCATAAAATCTTCTCTAATAGGACTAAACACGTCTATTAAAATGCCTGTTTTCAAACAAATAGCACCATGAAGTACATGAGGTGGTATGTATACAGAATCTCCTCCTTTTACAATCTTGGTTTCATTCCCAATAGAAAATTCAAATTCACCGCTTTCAACATACGTGACTTGAGAATGATAATGCTCATGTTTATAGCCAATACCGCCCTCATCGAATAGCACCTTAACTAACATAATTTTATCATCATACGTCATAATTTTTCGTTTAACCCCTTCTCCTACTACTTCCCATTCTAGATCTTGATCTAAAACAAACTCTTTACTTGCTCCAAATGATTCCATTTTTCTAATTTTTAATTGAGCTCTTTTAAGACATAAGCGCCTTTCCAAGAAATCTCATGATTATTAATTCTTAATTTATGTTCTGCTTCTTTACTATTGTTTTGATTAGACATCACAAACAACCATATTTTATCTTCGATGCTTTCGATCTCTATAGCGGTATAGGCCAGCGTATCTAAAACAACTTTAATCTGTTTGATGCTACTATATGCATTGACCGATAATTCGGAAATTGGATTGTAAGTGCCATGTGGCTCTATAATAGAAGCAAACACGCTATTTGTCGTTTTTTTCTTTCTTAAAATTAGCGTTGGTTCTGTACGCAAATTAAATTCAGGGTCGTTTGCCCCAATTCTTGCCAAAATAACTTCATCCTTATTAGAGGTAGCCGCGGTATAGGTATAGAATTTATTATTCAATAACCAAGTGAGTTTTATATTCTCACCATTAGCAATAGTACTTGCTTCCTTATATAGATGCTGATAACCATTTGATTTCCCTAAAATCTGTGGGACTTTAAGCTTAGTATAGTTAAAATTTGTTTGCATTATTTGACCCAAATAATAGAATGGTAAGTCGTACTGATTAGGTTTATTAGACTCTACTTTAAGAATATCTAATATATATGGCGCCTCATCATTAGAATCTTTTATAGCAACCATTGTTCTATGAAATTTGGTATTAGGATAGGCATTCTCTTCTATAGCACTTGCCACCTGTACACTATCTATATCTACACTAAAAATATATTTATTTGAATGGTGTTGACTTCCAATATCATACTTTCCTTCAAAATGAGATACTTCATTCTGCACCAGTGTATTATGCGCAATTGTTTGTTTAGCCCAAGTGGTATTCTCTTTTAAGTAATTACCTCCACCTTTTTGTTCAATGTTTACGAAACGTGCCATTCCGTAATCTTGAACTACTTCAACACCTTTGTCGAATAGGGCGTACGATAATTTATCATAATGACCATGACTTAAACCATGAGCCGTATACTTAAATACCAATTCTATATTACCACTACGTAAAATTCCTACGGCCCCTTCATCTCCCTTAGCGCCATCAGATAATTCAATCGATTTTTTTATAAAAGATTTTGCTTTACCTCTTTTTATCCCTAGTGCCACTGCTAAACCCGCATCATCTAAAGTAACTTGATCTTGTTTTTGAGCGATACTCAATAATTCTGGACTGTTACCACCAAAATGATATGCAATATCGACTGCAGATACCAAAGAAGAATTGTGATAAGACATTCCTTTTTGAGCATCATTCAATAAAAAAAAATCTCCATCTCTATCAGTTAAATTAATCAAAGCATTAACTCCTTTAATTAAAACACTGTCTTTATATTCAAAAATTTCTAATTCAGGTTTTGCGTTTTGTAGAGCTTCCGCAAAAATCAAAAATGGGTACATGGCGTAACGCTGGTAATACGGCCCTTCTGTATAATAACCATCCGGAGAAAAGGGCTCTTCCAAATTGGCAAAAAACCCAGCTTTCCCGTTAGTGTTAATAAATCCACCGTCATTATCTTTAGCATTAGCACTTATTTCGATATTCTTTATTCCGTAAAGGGCTCTATCTACCAATGCATCGTCTCCCATGGCTAATCCTATCATTCCAACTGCCGCATTGCCCCATGTGCTATGATTATGCACACGATTATAAAATTGCGGATTTTGAATTGAAATAAAATCGGCAAAAGGTCTAAACAAATTTGTTTCTAATGTTTTTCTTTCTTCTGCTGTTAAATAGTTGTAAATACAATCATACGCTTGACTAACATAAACCAACCAGTTAGAATCGTTTAGACATTGCCAAAACAGTTTACCCCTAGCGTAAGATCTTGTTTTTGGATGCACAGGTAAGTTTTTATACAATGCCTCATAGCGCATGAGCATATCTTTAACATATTGAGCATACTTCTCATCTTCTAAAATCTGATATAAAACACCTGCTTTTTGGAGTGCGATAAAGTTGCGTTTATGACGGTCGTGTGAATAGCCTCCCGAATAATCTTTTGGAATGGGTACCGAAATACCCAATTGTATCTCGGCATCAACCTCTTCTTTAACCTTTTTTAATGTATTATCAAAAATAGGTAAGGTTCCTAAATGCGAACGAATCTCTTGTACCCCTTGGGCAGTGAGGATCAGTTTAGGGTGTTCCTGTGGTGCTATTATTTCAGAACTACTCTCAATACTACCTTTCTCTCCATTTTTACATGAAAACAAATTAAGGGTAAGTATCAAAATACCCAATGTTAATATGGCTTGATTTTTCATCTTAAAAAATTGGTTAACCAATTTGGTTTGCCAATATACGATTATTTACTATCTATCCAATAATTAGAATTAAATTAAATCAAAAACTCCCTAAATATGCTATTACATGGTATAAACTCCGCCATTGATATCTAGCGTAGCCCCTGTAATAAAGCCATCATACTCTGAAGCCAGGTACAAAACAGCTCTGGCCACATCATTGGCATTACCAGCACGTTGAATTGGAATGCTCTTTATTGTGATGTCTGCCGATTCTTTTGTAGTATGTGTATTATGGAATGAAGTTCCAAGAATAAGCCCTGGTGCAACAGCATTTACGCGAATACCCTGTGGACCAAACTCTGTTGAAAGTGCTCGTGTAAATGTTAAGATTGCTCCCTTACTCGTAGCGTAGGCCAAAGAGCCTGGATGCCCTCCCTTTCTTCCAGCAAGAGAAGCTAGATTAACGATACTACTTTCTTTGTTTTTTGCTAAATACGGTAAGCTTGCTCTGGTTACATACATCATTGAGGTGAGGTTAATATCCATGACCTTCTGCCAAAACTCTGCCTCCATGTCGTGCATCAATTGGCGTGCTACTAGACTACCCGCATTGTTAACTAGTATATCAATTCCTCCTAATATATTCGCAGCTTTCTCAACCAAAACATTGGCATCTTCTTCCTTGGTCAAATCGCCACTTAATGCTACAGCTTTAACACCTCTTTCACTGGCATAATTTTTTAATTCATTCGCCGTGTCTGCACTAGAAAAATAATGGATGGCCACATTAGAGCCACTATCAATAAAATGCTTGGTTATAGATTCTCCAATTCCCTGTGCTCCTGCCGTAATGAGCACGTTTTTACCGGCAAGCTTATTGTTGATTACCATAATATTAATAATTAATCGTTTTTGATAAAATAACCTTTGTTTGAAACAGCATTGTCACTTACCTTTATGTTAGCTTTCTTCAGCCAAACTTCGGCATAATTACCATCTGCATACTGCATTTTGATATTCCCCCCATGTGTTTCAGCTCCAGAGCACCAGTTTTTATTAACCTCTGGAGACTTACCGTTGGTTTGATTATAAGCTCCCAATTTAAAGAAAAGCCCTTCGCCTTCATAAGCATTTTGTCGTTCAACACCATTCTGACCAACTGGCACGAATAATTTTTTGGTTTGTTCTGGAATATCTGCCGTTGTGGTATATTCTGATTGAATTAAGTTCTTGGTAAATGTTTTGGTTTCATGGCCTTTGCTTTTGAAGGTTAAACTCATTATCCCATCTTTTACCACAATCTTATAACTGAATTCTTCCCCTAATGCGATACCGTCTTTTGGTTCTTCTACTGGAACATCCATATCTGTAGGTACCACAGAAAAATCGTTACCCCAAACGGCCGTGGAGTAATCCCATCTCGTAGCATTGTCATCGCCTTCAGTATTAATTTCATAATGCCAAAAAACCGATCCTTTGGTATGACTCGGATACTTTTTATAGAAAATTTTAAGTGGCTCATTCTCATGCCCATCTGCACTATGAATTTGCCCTACCACCACCGAGAAAGAGGCCGCAACACGTGGATCGCCAGTTGTAGAAACATTCATTACTTTAAGTGTTGCCGACAGCTTATCATTGGCTGTTTTAGGATACCATTTTTTTACTTGCGCTAGTTCTGTTCTTGTATTGTTAGATGTGCCATGGGTATCCCCTTGGTTCGGTGTTTTAAAAACAATCCAATCTCCAAAATCATCGCTTTCTGTATAAAAGAAATCTTTGTTCTGATAGTTGGAGGCATTGCCTACATTTGAGCCATCCCCTAAGATTAAATTCCAATCCTTAAAAAATGGAATGATGTCACTGGGATAATTGATGCTACTAGATTTTGTTTGATTAATATTAGTTGCCGCACCCTCATTTGTTGTTCCCTTATCTTTACAGCTTGCTAGAAATAGCGTAAGTACCGATATAACGGCAATTAATGATGATATTTTTATCTTTTTATTATTCATAATTTATATATTTTTTTGTTTTACCATTTTATTAGAAATATTCTGTCAAGGCCACTATACCGTTGTAAGAAATAATCAGGGAAAAGAACAAGGCCATAAAAAGTCCTATATTTACGCCTAAACTGGTTTTATAGCCATTCATGATCTTTTTATTATTTACCATTAGTATAATCCCCAGAACAACCGCTGGCAATACGAATACATTAAAAACCTGTGATAAAATTTGAATTTCTATTGGGTTAGCTCCAAATGCCGGACCGATAAGCGCTACTAGGCAGGCTAGTAATGTTATCATTCTAAATTGCCTTGAATTGGTATCTAGTTCCCCCGATTGATAATCGGCTAAAAGCAATGGTGCAATTAAAAGACAAGGGAATATAGATGATAACCCAGCGCTTAAAGCACCAAAAAAGAAAATGGTTACTGCCCATTTTCCGGCCACTGGCTCTAAAGTGTTGGCCATGTCTAGTACGTGTGTAACCTCTTTGCCTTGATAATACAAAGCACCAGCTGCCACAGCCATTATAGTTCCACTAATAATGAAAATTAAAATAGCTGCCGTAATTGAATCTTTTTTCTGTTGATCTAAATTATTAATTGTCCAACCTTTTCCCTTAACAAACAAAGGTCTAGACAAAAATGTTG
>JAUIJW010000243.1 GCA_030431085.1 Bacteroidia bacterium | reverse complement strand
AAGCCCTAAATTATTAGGAATTGAAAATTGTTGTTGTGAGGGTGTGTTAAATTATTTTATCCATTTAACTGACATTAGAACGCAGCATTTTCTGTTTTATTTTAACACATATTAAATAATTAAATTGGCTGAATAAGTTAGTAGTTGTTAAATTTCTGTTTTTAAGTGTTTTACATGGTTTGTGATTAATGTTTTTATAGGTTTAAAAATGAAAATAAGGGTTAATAAACCATATCAAAAAGGCAACATAAAGCAAATAATCGAAAAATTTGCAACGAACGGTATTGTAATTCAAGATTATAGAAATACCATCAAGTATTTTAGAATAGGTAAAGAGTGTTGGAATGTAAAGTCTTTTAAAAAGCCAAATATCATTAATAAATTGGTGTATTCTTTGCTTAGAAAATCTAAAGCTCAGCGGTCTTTTGAGCATGCAAATTATTTACTTAAACGACATATATTAACACCTAAACCTATTGGCTATGTAGAGTGCTTTAAAGGCCTCTTTTTAGATCATAGTTATTATGTATCAGAACAGATTAATTATGATTTAACGCCTTTACAGCTATATGATTATATTAATTTTCCTGATAGGGAAAATATACTCAAGCAGTTTGCCGCATTTACATTTTATCTTCATGAGCATGGGATAAACTTTCTAGATCACAACCATGGTAATACGCTCATTGTAGAAAAAGAGCCAGGGTTATATGATTTTTATTTAATAGACCTGAATAGGATGAAAATAGGTAAGCTTAGTTTAAAGCAGAGGCTAGAAAATTTTAAGAGACTCCATTTACGTGAAGATATGATTATGATTATTGGGCAGCGTTATGCCGAACTAATGCATCTTGATGTTGAACAAACGCAACAAATTATTGCCAAAGCCCATGCTAAGCAAACTAAAATACATTTAAGGAAAACCAAGTGGAAACAAAAATTAAAATCTATATTTTAGATTTGAGCCTTATGCAATAATAAATGATCCATCAATACCATAGCAGCAAGAGCCTCAACTATAGGAACAGCTCGAGGTACCACGCAAGGGTCATGCCTACCTTTACCTTGCATTTCAACAACGTTGCCATTAGAGTCGATCGTAGGCTGTTTTTGCATAATGGTTGCTACAGGTTTAAAAGCTACCCTAAAATATATATCCATTCCATTGCTGATACCACCTTGAATACCACCAGATAGATTAGATTTAGTACTACCGTTAGGATTAAATAAGTCATTATGCTCACTCCCTCTCATTTTAGCACCACAAAAACCAGATCCATATTCAAACCCTTTAACTGCATTAATAGAGAGCATCGCTTTACCTAAATTGGCATGTAATTTATCAAAAATAGGCTCTCCAAGGCCTACAGGCACATTTTTTATCACACATGTAATAGTGCCGCCAATGGTATCACCTTGTTTTTTAATGTCCTGAATTTTTTGAATCATAAGATCTGCAGTTGATTGATCTGGACATCTTACAATATTAGATTCTGTAAGAGAAAAGTCTAAGTCTTGATAGGGTTTTTCAAGAAAGATGTCACCTACAGATGAGGTGAATGCATTAATTTCTAGATTGGTTAAGAATTGTTTGGCTATGGCACCCGCCACAATCCAATTGGCTGTTTCTCTAGCAGAACTTCTACCGCCACCGCGATGGTCTCTTAAACCATACTTTTCGTGATAGGTATAGTCTGCATGAGAGGGTCTAAAAACATTTGTGTTATGGGAGTAATCTTTGCTTTTTTGATTGGTATTTTTTATCTGAAATCCAATAGAAGTACCCGTAGTTTGTCCTTCAAATACTCCTGATAAAAATTCTACCTGATCAGGCTCTTTTCTTTGAGTTACAATTTTTGATTGCCCAGGTTTTCTCCTGTCAAGCTCATGCTGAATAGCATTAAAATCTAAAGAAACCCCTGCCGGACATCCATCAATTACGCCCCCAATGGCCGGGCCGTGAGATTCGCCAAAAGTTGTTAATTTATAGATATTCCCCAAAGAATTAGACATAAAAAAGTATTTATAAAATTCGGAAAGCAAAGGTAGAATAATTTCATAAATTGTATAATATTCATCAACATATTGTTTAGTTTTAACGTTAAATATTTAAATTTTGGAGAAATTACATTATAGGTTTAGAGTCGTTGGGAAGGTTCAAGGGGTATGGTTTAGGAAATACACCTGTGATTATGCAGAAAGTATACAGCTGGTTGGTTTTGTAGAAAATAAAAACGATTTATCTGTATATATTGAGGCAGAAGGAAATCGACAACAACTAAAATTATTAGAAACATGGTTATATCAAGGCTCTCCAAATTCTAGAGTAGATCGGGTAGATAAAATAGAGGGGCAGCTTAAAAATTTCAAACAATTTAATATCAAACACTAGTAAAACCAAAGCTTAATAGCCATAGCTAAAACCATAATAACGAGCAGTATTTTAATCCATCGATCACCTTTATTTACAGACCACCTGCTGGCAAACCATCCGCCTAGAGCGTTACCAAAAGCTAAAATAAGTCCGAACTGCCAATTTACCTTATCGTTCATCACAAATACAATAACGGCTGCAATGGTGTAAATACCGGTGACCACAATTTTAATGGCATTGCTTTTAACTAGTGAGCATTGGTTGATACCCGATAAAACCATAAGCATTAAAAACCCAGTGCCCGCTTGAATAAATCCGCCATAGATCCCTATGAAAAAAAAAGCAATTACACTGAGCCAAAGGTGCTTACCTGTTAATTTTTCAGTAACAAGGTCTAAGTGAGATTTTCTATGTATGACTAGATAGACTACTACCGCCACCATAATAATAGAAAGTATTTTGTTGAACGTATCGCCTTTGATATCAATGGCAATTTGAGCTCCAATAATTGCTCCTACTGTAGCCGATAAGCCCAAGTAAATACTAAAAGGAAATGTTTTTACAC
>JAUIJW010000026.1 GCA_030431085.1 Bacteroidia bacterium | reverse complement strand
AGAACGCATTTGAGAAATTTAAGATCATTTTCTTCAGGCATGCGTATTAGTTATGAAGAACATGAGGGTGATAGTTTAACCGCCAATATTTACTTAACACCGTTAAAAAAATACGCCATAACGTTTGATCTAGATGCGACAACCTCTAACATTAAGCCTTTCGGGATTTTGGGTAAAACATCCTTTTTGGGGCGTAATTTGTTTGGTGGATCAGAATTGTTAGATCTTACTTTTCAAGGATCTTTTTTCAATCTATCTAAAGACCAAACAGACAACTCAACCTTTTTCAATGCTTGGGAAGTTTTAAGTAGCCTGTCTTTAAGAATTCCTAGAATATTCTTTCCTGCGAATACCTCTAAAATTATTCCTAAATACATGGCACCAACAACCAATATTAGCTTGAGTACAAGTTTCCAAAAAAATATTGGGTTAGACCGGCAAACCATAACTACAGGAATTGGGTATTCATGGAAAAGCTCTAAACGAATTACGCATAGAATAGATTTATTAAACCTACAATACATTAAAAATCAAAATATTAACAATTATTTTAATGTCTATAGTTCAGAGTATGAAAAATTGAATGTCGTTTCAGAAAGTGTATTCGGGGTAAGTTTACCTAATAATAATACGGTGTTAATATTTTTTATGGATGAATTTTTAGATCCAACTAATGACTACGAAGATTTATATCCTGAAGAGTACGACGTGGTATCTGATGTTAATGAGAGAAGAAGTATTTTGATTGAAGATGTTATGGTACCTGTTTTGTCGTATAGTTTTGCTTATAATACGAGAGAAACGATAGACGACAATAACTTTTCATATTTCACCGCCAGGTTAGTCTCTGCTGGAGGTATGTCAAATCTCATAAGCACAGGAGAGAATGAAAATGGTCAAAGAACATTGTTTGACGTGCCAATTGCGCAGTATTTTAAAGCAGAGTTTGAATATAAAAAGTATTGGGAACTCAAGAAAGACAATATTCTTGTATTTAGAACTTTTGTAGGAGCGGCAATTCCTTATGGTAATTCAAGTAATATTCCTTTTAGTCGTAGTTATAGCGCGGGGGGTAGTAACGAGATTAGGGCCTGGCGTAATTTCGATTTAGGGCCTGGCGGGGAAGTTAACAATTTAGAATATAAGGTCTCTACCTTTAAACTGGTCACTAATTTAGAATATAGATTTGCGGTAACAAATAAAATACATAGTGCCTTATTTATAGATGCAGGAAATATTTGGGACATTACCGATTCTGATTTGGTGACAGATGCAGGAAAACTTAACAGTTGGCAATCTTTAGAGAATATTGCCGTAGGTTCTGGTATCGGGATTAGATACGATTTTGGATTTTTAGTTTTTAGACTAGATACCGGATTTAAAACTTACGAACCTTATTTACAAGGACAAAACAAATGGTTTCAAAATTACAATTTTAGCAACGCTGTATATAATATAGGTATCAATTATCCATTCTAAATCGATTTGTTTTCTTAATTTTGTAAGCTAAACACTAAAATAAAAACAATAATTAAAATGTCGCAATCTATTAAAGCTGGTGTTGCTACCGGTGATGCAGTTCAAGAAATTTTTAAGTTAGCTAAAGCCAAAAACTTTGCTTTACCAGCAGTTAATGTAATTAGCTCAAGCACAATAAATGCTGTGTTAGAAACAGCAAAAAAATTAAATGCACCAGTAATCATTCAATTTTCAAATGGTGGTGCACAGTTTAATGCCGGTAAAGGTTTAGATAATGCAGGTCAGGCTGCCGCTATTGCAGGATCTGTGGCAGGCGCAAAACATGTTCATCAAATGGCCGAAGCCTATGGAGTGCCTGTAATTTTACATACAGACCATTGTGCAAAAAAATTACTACCTTGGATTGATGGTTTATTAGAGGCTAGTGAAAAGCATTTTGCAGAAACAGGAGCGCCTTTATTTAGCTCGCATATGATTGATTTATCTGAGGAGCCTATTGAAGAAAACATTGAAATCTGTAAGCAATATTTGGCAAGGATGGATAAAATGGGAATGACTTTAGAAATTGAATTAGGTATTACAGGAGGCGAAGAAGATGGTGTAGATAATTCTGATGTTGATGATTCTAAATTATACACTCAGCCAGAAGAGGTAGCTTATGCCTATGAAGAGTTAAGTAAAGTAAGTCATCGTTTTACCGTAGCAGCGGCATTTGGTAATGTACATGGTGTGTATAAGCCCGGTAATGTTAAGTTAACACCAAAGATTTTAAAAAATTCTCAAGAATACATCTCAGAGAAGTATAACGTAGAACAAAATCATATTGATTTTGTGTTTCATGGCGGATCAGGATCTACTGTAGAAGAAATTAGAGAAGCTATAGGTTATGGAGTAATTAAAATGAATATTGATACCGATTTGCAATATGCCTACATGACAGGAGTGAGAGATTTTATGGCGGAGTATAACGATTATCTGCAAGATCAAATTGGTAACCCAGAAGGAGACGACGTGCCTAATAAAAAATATTACGACCCAAGAAGATGGGTAAGAGAAGGCGAGGTAGCCTTTTCTAAACGATTAGAGAAAGCATTTGAAGATTTAAATAATATTAATACTTTATAATCGATATAAAGCGGAGTATCATTTTAACATTGGTTCTCCGCTTTTTTTTCTAACTTGCGCCACCCTTTTTTATAAAGGTTACATTTTAATATAAACATCCAATATAAAAAATATGAGTTCTTGGTTTAAGAGAAAAAATAAAGGAATTCAAACTCCTACGGAAGATAAAAAAGATGTACCCAAAGGTCTGTGGTATAAAACACCTAGTGGTAAAGTAATTGATTCTGATGATTTAAAAGAGAATCTATACGTTAGTCCAGAAGACGGTTATCACGTTAGAATTGGTAGTGCAGAATACTTCGAAATTCTTTTTGATAACAATGAGTTTAAAGAATTAGATGAGGGGTTAAGCGCCAAAGATCCATTGAAATTTTACGATACCAAAAAGTATACAGAAAGGCTTAAAGAAGCTCAGAAGAAAACGATGCTTAAGGATGCTGTGCGAACAGCGGTTGGAAAATCTAAAGGTAAAGATTTGGTAATTGCCGCTATGGATTTTGCATTTATTGGAGGTTCTATGGGTAGCGTTGTTGGCGAAAAAATCGCTAGAGCTATAGACTATTCAATCAAAAATAAACTTCCATTTTTAATGATTTCTAAGTCTGGAGGAGCCAGAATGCAAGAGGCTTCTTTATCGCTTATGCAATTGGTGAAAACATCGGCAAAGCTAGCGCAACTGGCAGATGCTAAAATACCATATATTTCGTTGTGTACCGATCCAACTACTGGAGGAACTACAGCATCTTACGCCATGTTAGGTGATATAAATATTGCAGAACCAAATGCTTTAATTGCTTTTGCAGGGCCAAGAGTTGTAAAAGATACAACAGGGAAAGATTTACCAGAAGGATTTCAAAGATCGGAGTTTTTATTAGAACACGGATTTTTAGATAAGATCATTGAAAGAAAACATTTGAAAGATCAAATCAATTTATATATCGATTTGATTGAAAATAAAGCCATAAGGGCATAAAATAAGACTATAAAAAAAGCTTCCAGTCGGAAGCTTTTTTTATAATCCAGATTTTAAGAGTGTTTTACTGGCAACACTCATAATTCTGTTTCTTTTTCGCTCCTCTAATTTTTGGAGAAATTGTTTTACCAATTCTGGGGTAGTTATGTGTTTTGATATCATGATATGTGGTGTTTTAGCATTCATTTTAAATTAGGTGCAATGTAGAAAGAAAATCTAAAGAAATTTAGAAGAAGGTGCATGTTAATAATGAGTTAACATAAATTAATAAACCAATTATACTTGGATGTTTTACGGTTTATTTTATATATTTATATCATAACCAAAAAATAACAAACAATGGCAAAATTCGAAGTGTATACCGATAGTAGCGGTGAGTTTAGATTTAGATTAGTGGCTAGTAATGGCCAGAATATCCTCTCAAGTCAGGGCTATAAGGCTAAGGCAAGCTGTTTAAACGGTATAGAGTCGGTAAGAAAAAACTCTCAAAATGATGAGATGTTTGAAAGATTAAAATCGTCAAGCGGAAAAGATTATTTTAATATCAAAGCTTCTAACGGACAAGTTGTAGGAACTAGTCAAATGTATGCCTCTACTGCAGGTATGGAAACTGGTATTGCATCTGTTAAAACGAATGCTCCAGACGCAGAGTTGGTTGAAGAATAGCTTAACTTAAGTGTTTGGTAAAAACAAGGTGGTTAGATTTAAATCTAACCACCTTGTTTTAGTATTAGTAGGGTGCCATTTACTTAATTTTAATAGTCATAACAGGTCTTAAGGCATGATTTGTAAGTTCTTGACCAATACTGCCGTTAAACAATTGAGATAAACCACTTCTTCCATGTGTGTTTAAGGTGATTAAATCGGCTTCAACTTCACGCGCATAACTTAAAATGCCCTTTTCAATAGAAATGTCGTTGTAAATACTTTTGGTGTATTTAGGCATATCAAAATCACTAATAAAGTCGTCAATACGTTTATTGATGGATTTTGTTGTGCTAAAATTATGGATGGTATTGACATAAAGTAGATGAACTACGGCATCATAAAGATTAGCGATATTGATAACTTTATCAAATGAATGTTCGCACTCTTTGGTAAAATCGGAAGCAAATACCATGTGGTCAATTTTAAATTCATCAATATCTGTTTTAATTACCAAAACAGGTATTTCAGATCTTCTTACAACTTTTTCGGTGTTTGAGCCTATAAACATTTCTTGTAATCCAGAAGCGCCTTGAGATCCCATGACAATGAGGTCTATTTCATGTTTTTTACTTTCGTCTATAATTCCAGAGAAGGTTTGATGAAATTGTACAGATTCAATTACTTTAAGATCTTCAAAAAAAGGTAATGCCTTAAATTTTTCGAAACGTTTATGAGCCAACTTCATAAAGTATATAATTTGAGGTTCTGTGCTCATGGTGTTCATTTCTGCCGGATCAATAGTGTTAACCGGTAATTCTAGCATGTGTAACAAGTATATTTCGCCGCCAGTACGTCTGGCAATTGATGCAGCTACTTTGGCTGCATTTTCGGCCTCTTGAGAGAAATCTATGGGTACTAATATTCTTTTCATAAGAAAAAGGTTTTAAAGGTTATAGTAAAGTTAATAATTTTGATTTAAATGAATTATGATTTTTGTCAGTATCAAATGAATTAGTATATTTGCAGCGAAAAATCACGGAGATATTGATTTGGAGGGGACGGAAAGTCCCCTCTTTTTATACGAATAATATGGATCTATCTAAAGTTCAAACATTAATTGAAGAGGCTATTACGGCCAATGAAACACTCTTCTTAATTGAATGGAATGTGGCAGCAGATAATCATATCAAGGTGGTTGTTGATGGAGATACTGGTGTACCTTTAAGTGAATGTATTAGAATTAGTAGGCATGTAGAACATAATCTAGATCGTGATTCTGAAGATTTTTCACTAGAAGTTACAACCCCAAATGTTACCGATGAATTGGTTAATAAACGCCAATACAATAAAAATTTAGGGAGAATATTAAAGGTAAAAACCAACAGCGAAAAATTAGAGGGTAAATTAACCGAAATTGGCGAGAATGGCATAACTTTACAATGGAAAGCTAGAGAGCCAAAGCCTATAGGAAAAGGTAAAATTACCGTAGAAAAAACACAAACAGTTTTGTTTGATGATATTGAACAAGTAAAAGTGAAGCTTATTTTTTAATAAA
Source organism: Bacteroidia bacterium (assembly GCA_030431085.1). Classification (GTDB taxonomy): domain Bacteria; phylum Bacteroidota; class Bacteroidia; order Flavobacteriales; family Flavobacteriaceae; genus Lutimonas. The sequence goes on along the minus strand of JAUIJW010000026.1, from coordinate 10,295 downwards.
AATGTAATGGAGAATATCGCATTAATTGAGTCGTTTTCGGAATTTAAAGACGAAAAAAGTATTGATAGAGTAACGCTTATGGCGATACTAGAAGAAGTATTTCGATCTGCACTAAAAAGAAAGTTTGGATCGGATGAGAATTTCGATATTATTATCAATCCAGATAAAGGAGATTTAGAGATATGGAGAAATAGAATAGTGGTTGAAGATGGTGAAGTAGAAGATGAGAATGAAGAAATTTCACTTTCTGAAGCTAGAAAAATTGAGCCAGATTTTGAAGTAGGAGAAGAAGCCTCAGAAGAAGTTAAATTGATCGATTTAGGAAGAAGAGCTATCTTAGCGCTAAGACAAAACTTAATTGCTAAGATTCATGAGCATGACAATACTAACATATTTAAGCAATATAAAGACTTAGAAGGAGAGCTGTATAGTGCAGAAGTACATCATGTTAGACACAATGCAGTTATTTTGTTGGATGATAATGGCACCGAGTTGGTACTGCCAAAAAGTGAACAAATTAGATCTGATTTTTTTAGAAAAGGAGAATCGGTTAGAGGAATTATAAAATCTGTTGAATTAAAGGGAAATAAACCGTCAATTGTTCTATCAAGAACTTCTCCAGAATTTTTGGTCAAATTATTCGAGCAAGAAATTCCAGAGGTATTCGATGGGTTAATTACCATAGAACGTGTGGCCAGAATACCAGGAGAAAAAGCCAAAGTGGCCGTAGATTCTTATGACGATAGAATTGATCCAGTTGGTGCTTGTGTTGGAATGAAAGGCTCTAGAATTCACGGTATTGTTCGTGAATTAGGTAATGAAAATATAGATGTAGTTAACTTTACCAAAAATGAAAACATATTTATTGCAAGAGCACTAAGCCCAGCAAAAGTGGTTTCAATTAAAATTCATGAAGCTGTAGGTGATGAAAAACCTAGAGTCGATGTATTTTTAAAGCCAGAAGAAGTATCTAAAGCTATTGGTAAAGGCGGTGTTAATATCCGTTTAGCAAGCCAATTAACTGGCTATGAGATAGATGTTCAAAGAGAAGGCGTAGAAGATGATGTTGAATTAACAGAATTTGCCGATGAAATTGAACAATGGATTATTGATGAATTTAGAAATATTGGTTTAGATTCTGCCAAAAGTGTACTCGATTTAGAAGTAAGTGATTTGGCCAAAAGAACAGATTTAGAAGAAGAAACCATTATTGAAGTTCAAAGAATACTAAAAGAAGAATTCGAATCATAATAAAAAGTATAAATTAGAGGTTCACATTAAATAATTATATGGCTGAATATAAACCACAACGATTTAATAAAGTTTTAAGGGAGTTTAATATTTCTTTAGAAAGAGCGGTAGAGTTTCTTTCTTCTAAAGGAATAGAAATCGATGCGCGCCCTACAACAAAAGTGCCTCAAGAAATTTATACAGCTTTATCAGATGAGTTTCAAACTGATAAGAGTAAAAAAGTTGCCTCTAAAGAAATTGGAGAAGAGAAAAGAAAGGAAAAAGAAGAGATTCGCATCGCTTTAGAAAAAGAGGCAGAAAGAAAAAGATTGGAAGAAGAGGCTAGAAAAAAAGAAATTTTCAAGGTTGAAGGCGAAACATTAAGTGGCCCTAAAAAAGTAGGTGAAATTGATTTAGACACCAAAAAAGAAACGCCTAAAGAAGAAACACAATCAGAAGCACCATCGACCGAAGTTGCTGAAACTTCAGATACGTCTGAGGTGATAAAAGCAGAAGCTAAAGTAAGAGGGTTAAAACAGGTTGGGAAAATTGATTTAGGAGAAAAGAAAAAGCCAACTACACCTGAAAAACCTAAGGCGGTAGAGCCAAAACCAGAAAAGAAAGAAGAAGCACCTCAGAAAGAAATTAAGCAAGAGGAAAAGACAACGCCAAAAAGTTCTGGCGATGCCGATGATAAATCTTCTGAACCGGAAACTATTAAGACCGAATATCAAAAATTATCAGGGCCTAAAAATACGGGTAAAACGATTGATTTATCTCAGTTTGAAAAGCCAAAGAAAAAGGCCACTGAAAAAAGTGAAGGAACAGAAGGAAGTGGTGCAAAGAAAAAAAGGAAGAGAATACATAAACCTCGTACTGATTTTAAATCGGCAGGTTCAGATAATAAATCTAGAAATACCAGAGGCGGATCAAGAGGGCCACAACGTGGTAAAAAACCTGTTGTAAAAGAAGAGCCTTCTGCAGAAGAAGTACAAAAACAAGTAAGAGAAACCTTAGAAAAATTACAAGGTAAATCTAAAAAAGGAAAAGGCGCCAAATATCGTAGAGAGAAGAGAGATTTACATCGTCAACAAACAGAAAAAGATTTAGAGCAGCAAGAAGCAGAGAGTAAGTTAATTAAGGTTACAGAGTTTGTTACAGCGAACGAAGTAGCCACAATGATGAATGTATCTGTAACTCAAGTTATTTCTGCCTGTATGTCTTTAGGTTTAATGGTAACAATGAACCAAAGATTAGATGCTGAAACGCTAACGATTGTTGCAGAAGAATTTGGCTATGAAGTTGAATTTGTTGGAGCGGAAGTGGAAGAAGTTGTTGAAGAAAAAGAAGACGATCCAAAAGATTTAAAACCACGTGCTCCTATTGTAACAGTAATGGGACATGTTGATCATGGAAAAACTTCACTTTTAGATTATATTAGAAAAACAAATGTAATAGCCGGTGAATCTGGTGGAATTACACAGCATATTGGAGCATATTCCGTGGCTTTAGATAGTGGTCAGAAAATTACTTTTTTAGATACACCAGGTCACGAGGCATTTACCGCAATGCGTGCAAGGGGTACGCAAGTGACCGATATCGCTGTTATTGTAATTTCGGCCGATGACTCTATCATGCCACAAACTAAAGAAGCCATAAGCCATGCCCAGGCGGCAGGAGTGCCTATTGTGTTCGCTATTAATAAAATTGATAAACCAGATGCCAATCCCGATAAGGTAAAAGAAGAATTGGCACAAATGAATTTATTAGTGGAAGATTGGGGTGGTAAAATTCAGTCGCAAGATGTATCGGCATTAAAAGGTACTGGTGTTCATGAATTATTAGAAAAAGTATTGTTAGAGGCCGAATTGCTAGAATTAAAAGCTAACCCAAGTAAATTAGCCAACGGTTCTGTAATTGAAGCTTTATTAGATAAAGGAAAAGGATATGTTTCTACCATTTTGGTAGAGACAGGAACCCTAAAGATTGGAGATTTTATACTTGCAGGACATCATACCGGTAAAGTTAAGGCCATGCATGATGAAAGAGGTAGAAATATAGAAGAGGCAGGCCCTTCTACCCCAGTATCTATTTTAGGGTTAGATGGTGCGCCACAAGCTGGTGATAAATTCAAAGTATTTGAAGACGAGCGTGAAGCTAAGCAAATTGCTAATAAACGTTCGCAATTAAGTCGTGAGCAATCGGTAAGAACCCAGAGACATATTACTTTAGATGAAATAGGTAGACGTATTGCACTAGGCGGATTTAAAGAGCTTAACCTTATCCTTAAGGGAGATGTGGATGGATCTGTAGAAGCTTTAACAGATTCGTTACAAAAATTATCTACAGAAGAAATTCAAGTTAATATTATTCATAAAGGTGTAGGTGCAATTACAGAATCTGATGTGTTGCTAGCCTCTGCTTCAGATGCTATCATTATTGGGTTTAATGTTCGTCCTTCTGGAAGTGCGCGCCAAGTGGCAGAGAAAGAAGAAGTTGATATTAGAAATTACTCTATCATTTATAATGTTATAAATGACGTTAAAGATGCGATGGAAGGTATGTTATCTCCAGAAATCGTAGAAGAGATTACGGGTAATGCAGAAATTAGAGAAACGTATAAAATATCTAAAGTGGGTACCATTGCAGGATGTATGGTTATTGATGGTAAGATTTTTAGAAATTCAAGAATTAGATTATTGAGAGATAATGTTGTAGTCTTTACCGGAGAATTAGCATCGTTAAAGCGATTTAAAGATGATGTGAAAGAAGTATCTAAGGGATATGATTGTGGTATTCAGATTAAAAACTACAATGATATTCAAGAAGGCGACGTGATAGAAGCGTATCAAGAAGTTTCTGTAAAGAAAAAATTAAAATAAATTTTATTTCATAATATTAATCAATAGGCTGTCTTTTTAGGCAGCCTTTTTTATTATATGCTGTAGCCAGCATAAATAAAACAGTAATAATTTGGTGGTTAAATATATTTTTATAATTTTGGTAAACCAAACTGGTTAACCAATTTACTTGTATTTATGTCCATAAAATATTTTTATTCCTTAGCTTTAGCTTGTATACTTAATTTTAGCCTTTATTCTGCTAATCTATCTTCTGATAAAATAATAGAGGTAGATAATACACCTGATTTAATGGGCGCTGTTAAGAATGCTCAACCTGGTGATGAGATAGTTTTAAAAAATGGAGTATGGCGTAATATTCAACTTGCATTAAAGGCAGATGGCACGAAAGAACATCCTATTATTTTAAGAGCAGAAACACCTGGAAAAGTATATGTTGAAGGTCAGTCTTATATCCATATTGGTGGCGATTTTGTGGAGGTTAAAGGGTTGTATTTTAGAAATGGATACACACCAAAAAAAACTATATTTTCATTTAAAGTTGATGGTAATCATATTGCTAATCATGCTAAAATAACCCAATGTGCTATTGATGGTTTTACTCAAAATAATAGAGATCAAACAGATCATTGGGTAGAATTTTGGGGTAGAAATAATGAATTGAGTCATTGTTACATAGCTGGGAAGTCAAATCCAGGACCAACCGTTCGTGTATTCTTAAAAGGCAATCAGCATATTTATAACTATCATAAAATTAAAGGCAATTATTTTGGTGAAAGACCAAGAATTGGTGGTCCACACGGTGAGACTATGCAGATAGGAGATAGTTATACTTCTATGACACCCTCATACGTGCAAGTTGAAAACAACCTTTTTGAAAGATGTAACGGTGAGGTAGAAATTATTTCAAGTAAATCGAATTTCAATGAATTTAAGCATAATGTATTCTTTGAAAGTGAAGGTTCATTAGTCTTGCGTCATGGTAACTATGCCAAGATTGATGGTAATATTTTTATAGGCAATGATAACTCCAAATTCATAGGTGGAATACGTGTTATTAACACTGGCCATTGGATTACTAACAATTATTTTTATAAAATTAAAGGGGAAGAATTTAGAAGTGCTCTTGCTGTAATGAATGGTATTCCTAAATCTCCATTAAATAGATATAATCAAGTTACAGATGTTGTGGTGGCCTATAATACGTATGTAGATTGTATAACACCTTGGCAGTTTAATGTGGGAGCTAATATGAGTAAGAGCGATGTATTACCTCCTTCTGAAATTCGTTCTGCTAGACCAATTCGTACCATTGTTGCCAATAATCTCGTTTACAATAGAGATAAAATTTCGAGAGATATTGTAAAATCCTATGATACGATTGATAGGGTTACTTTTAAAAACAATATCGCCAATTATTTAGATAGCAGTGGTTTGGCAGTCGATGGAATTACAAAGAAAAATTTTACCATGAAGGAGGTATCAGATTGGCTATACCTGCCAGAAGAAATATTGAAAGATGTTTACCAAGGCTTCGATTTTCAGACTATAAATAAAGATTTGTTTGGTAAAGAAAGAACAGCAGAAAACAGTGTTGGAGCTGTGGTTATTCCAGCCAATCAGAACAAGATAGAAATTAATAAAGAGCAGTATGGACCACAATGGTTTTCACCGAAAAAAGAAACAATTAATCCCAAAACTTTTAAAGTAAGTTCTTCAGCCGATTTGATTTCTAGCCTGAAGAAAGCGAAGTCTGGAGATATACTAGATTTAAAAGCAACGACCTACAAAGTATCAGAAACCTTAAAAATAGATAAAAAGTTAACCATAAAATCTTCTGGTCATCGTAAAGCTACTATAGTTTTTGTAGGTAAAGGCAGTGTGCCCACTTTTCAAATGTTACCTCAAGGCAATCTTCATTTAGAAAATATAATCTTAGAAGGTGGTAAAAATACAGAAGCTGGAGCCTTTGCCACTTTAGAAAAAAACATGTCCAGTGCTTATAATTTATGGTTAAAAAATGTAACAATTGAAAACTTTAAAAGTGTTTTAAAAGTTTCAAAAGGATCGTTTGCAGATACTATTTCTATCTCAAACTCTAAAATTAAAAATTGTGCACAAGGCATTCTGCTAGATGCCGAAAATGACGATAAAGGAGACTATAATGCAGAGTTTGTTTTGATCAAAAACTCCACCTTTGAGAATGTTAATCAAAATGTATTAAATTATTATAGAGGAGGTTATGATGAATCTACGATTGGAGGAAATTTAGTGCTCGAAAATAATGTCTTCAAGAATTCTGGAACCCAAGAAACAAGTAAAATTCTATTGCAAACCAGAGGTATTGTGAATGTTGATTTTAGTAACAATGAATTTTTAAATAATTCTGTGGATTATGTGATTGTTTTATGGGGAGAAAAAGGACAAGTTTCTCTAAATAATTCTTTAAACAACTCTGGAAAGGTTAAGGTAGAACAGAACCTGAAAATGAAACTGATGTATTAAAATAATAAGGATGAAAAAGAAATTTACGACTGGAGGGAAAGTGTATATTTTTCTTTTTGCTCTTTTGTTTTGCACACATTTATTAGGACAAACTTTACCTAAAGATAGAGTGGTTTCTGAAGATAGCTTAGCGATGTATTTACAGCCCAGTGTTCAAAAAGAAATACATTCAAACGGTAATATTTCTAAGGCACAATTAGCGGCATATTTTCGTGAAAAATTTTCTGAAAGGTATTTTTTTGATTGGAAAAATACTGCAGATAAATTTCAATTGTATCAAGAGCTATATCCTAATAAACAGACTTCTCATGATGAACGAGCAAAAGATCATCGGTCTAAATTTCAAGATTCTACCCAATGGAAACTGCCCTTTAATTACTTAAATGGAGAGCCTGTTAACCCTTATGCCTTAAGACATTTATCCAGACAGCATAAAATGGTAGATGTAGCATTTACCTATTGGTATGACTCGAATGATGATAGCATAGCCTATTTTACGAAGCAAATGCAATCACTTAATGCAGCACTAGAGAGCGGTAACTATGAGAAAATAAAAGATGGTAACGGAGTTTATGAGGCATTCCGTTCGGGATACCGAGTTTTAAACTGGCTGCAAATTCATAATTTATTTTTAGGTACAAAGGCCTATTCAGATGAAAACCAGTTAACCACAATAGCAACTTTATTACAGCATGGAGAGCATCTTTATCAATCTAATTTAGAGTTTGTTGCTGGAAATCACCAAACCCGCGGGATGTCTGGCTTGGCAATGATTGCCATTTTATTACGAGATTTTAAGGGTACCGAAGTTTGGTACCAACATGCTATGAAACTCTTAGAAGAGCATATTGATAAAGAGATTAATACCGATGGTTTTCAATTTGAGAGGTCTGTACATTATCACATGAGTGATATTGGAAATTATTATTATGTATATCGATTAGCCCAAATAAGCCATTTAGAAATTCCACTCCTTTGGCAGGAGAATGTACGAAAGCTATTTACAACATTAACAAAAATTGCATACCCAGATAAATCGGCTCCAGTTTTACAAGACGATACGGATATCCCATGGGCTGAAAAGAATGATATTTCGGGGATATTAACTTTAGGCTATCTTATTTTTGAAGATCCAGAAATGGGATATTTTGCAAATCCACAGGTAGAAGCAAAACAATTTTGGTTCCTGAATCAGAATCAATTGAAGTTACTAAAAAATATAAAAAAGGAACAGCCAAATATTAATTCTACTGCTTTTAAAGATACAGGATACTATATAATGAGAGATGGTTGGGGTAAAAATGGTAGCATGTTATTAATTTCAGCTGGTGTTGATGAAAAAAAACCAGACCATCAACATGGTGATATTTTAGGAGTCCAAGCCATGGCACATAGTAAGGTGATTCTGCCCAACTATCAAGTGCGCTATTCTCTAAAAGATCTTGAGTTTTTTAAAAACTCTATGACTAAAAATGTGGCATTGGTTGATGATGAATTATTGGGTAAACATTATACTAGTAACAAAGGTGGTAGTGGGTTTGGAAAATTTAAGAAACTCCCTAAGCCTAATGTCATCGCTTGGGAAAACAATCGGTTTGTTGATTTATTTATTGGTAGTCACAATGGTTTCAATAATATTGGAGTAAGTTATAGTAGACAGGTCATCAATCTGTCTAATGATTTCTGGATTATAAAAGATAATTTCTCTGCGCCAATGGCTCATGAATTTAAGCAAGTTTGGCAAGGGCATTATACTACAGAAAATGGACCGAACTTATTAAGATCTACCTTCGATAATGGTACTGGGCTAGACATCTTGCAATTACAACCCATAGATAAGGTTGAAATAGACGGTACTAGAGGAAAGGAATGGGCGGTATTGTCTAAAGAAAATCAAAAGAGCTTTCAGTTTATTACAGTTTTATTTCCTTTTAAAACTTACGACACTAGAATAGATGAGGGCACTAAGGAAATAGAATTAAAGGGTTGGAAATTAAATCCATCAAAATGGACACCAGATAATGCAGATGCTATTTCATTAACAAAAAAGAATACATCTATTTTCTTTTCCGTAAAATCTTTAGAGCAGAATAATATTAAAATTGACTTTGAGGAAGAAGTGGATGTACTCATAAATTTTGAAGGAGATTTGTTGCATTTACAACTTTTAAATAAAAACGAGGTCAATGCCACATTGATAAAAGACGGTGTTAAAAGAACAGTGAAGTACTCTACAAAATTGAGCAAATAAAAAAGCGCCATGAATCAAACCTTAAAGTGTATAGTGTTCCATTCGTTAAATACCATTTTTTCTAGAAGGCAGAGCGTAGTTCTTGAAAATGCCTCCATCTCGATAGGTCTAAAAACCAATTTAATAATTCATCCAACATGAGTGCTACAACAAAAAAAGAAGTGTTCTTAAAAAGAATCATCAGCATTATATTAGGTTTTGGCCCCGGAATTTTTGCTATAGGATATACCATTGGTACAGGGAGTGTAACCTCAATGATTGTTGCCGGAAGTAAATTTAATATGCAATTGCTTTGGGTATTGTTTTTAAGCTGTCTTTTCTCTGGCGTATTGATGTTTACATATGGAAATTATGGTTTAATTACTGGAGAAACGGCACTTTATGGGTTTAAAAAACACCTTAAGTACGGCAAGGCTTTAGCGATACTAATTATTGTTGGAGTTACTTTTGGGCAATGGAATTCGTTAATGGGAATCTTAGGAATATCATCCAATATTATTTTTGAAATCTTGGTGTTAAATTTTGAGGGTTTAGGTAGCTATAAATACCAAATTGTACTTGCGATTGCCATAGTTATTATCATCACCTTTTATCTGTTGATGCTAGTAGGGAAATATACCTTTTTCGAAAAAGTATTGGTCATTTTTGTAACTCTAATGGGTTTTTCCTTTTTATTGTCGTTGTTCTTTGTACAGCCACTTCCTGTAGATGTTGTTAAAGGATTAATACCAACCATACCCGATGTGCCTGGAGGTAAAATGCTTGTAGCCGCTTTTGTTGGCACAACAATGGCTTCAGCAACAACACGCAACTGTTTCGCGAGGAGGAGCGGCGACTGCCCGCCGAGGACTACGTAACGGTGGCCAACGGCTTCATTGGCGCCGGCTACGATTGGCATTGGCACCGACTTGGCAAACATTTGCGAGCGCATATTGTATTTCATGAAATCCATAACGTCCTTGTCGCCGGCAAAAAATGCCCCGATGCTGGCCATAGATTTGGCAAAAGTCGAGAAGTAAACGTCGATCTCGTCCATGACTCCCTGCTCTTCACCGGCACCGGCACCCGTTGCGCCGAGGGTACCGAAACCGTGGGCATCATCGACCAGCAAGCGGAAGTTGTATGTTTGTTTGTAGGCAGCAATTTCTTTTAGGATACCCTGTTCGCCACGCATTCCGAATACCCCTTCGGTAATCACAAGGATACCGCCTTTTGATTCTTTGGCAAGTATTTCTGCTTTTGCTATCTGTTTGGCGAAGCTATCAATATCGTTGTGCTCAAAAGGAAGTCTTTTTCCGATGTGCATGCGAATACCGTCATAGATACAAGCATGGCAATCTTTGTCGTAAACTACAACGTCGTGTCTTTCCAGCAGGGCATCCACGACAGACATGATCCCCTGGTATCCACAGTTCAGGAGTAGACCAGCCTCTTTGTTTACGAATTCC
>JAUIJW010000242.1 GCA_030431085.1 Bacteroidia bacterium | reverse complement strand
TAGGCAGACTGTGACGAGCTACAAGAATTCAATAGCCAAATCATAGATAGAAGGGCTAAAGTGTAAGATGTAAAATAATTATGTAGAGTAATTTTTTTCATAGTAAACGATTTTTGTGGCAGTGATTTAAAAAAAAGTTAGCTTTGCAACTTACTTTAAATCGTTAAGACTAACACAATATTTGTGCCAAAGATTATTTTTTATGAGCAAGCATCTAACAAAAAGAAGTGAAGATTATTCAAAATGGTATAATGAATTAGTACTAAAAGCCGACTTAGCAGAGAGTTCTGGAGTACGGGGTATGATGGTGATAAAGCCTTATGGTTATGCCATTTGGGAGAAAATGCAGGCAGAGTTAGATAAGATGTTTAAAGATACGGGACATCAAAATGCTTATTTCCCACTTTTAATCCCTAAATCATATTTTAGTAAAGAAGCAAGTCATGTAGATGGCTTTGCCAAAGAGTGTGCTGTGGTTACACATTATAGACTGAAAAATGGAGAGGACGGAGAAGGAATTATTGTAGATGAAAAAGCCAAATTAGAAGAAGAGCTCATCATTAGACCAACCTCAGAAACTATTATTTGGGATTCTTATAGAAAGTGGATTCAATCGTATAGAGATCTTCCATTGTTAATTAATCAATGGGCCAATGTCATGCGTTGGGAAATGCGTACCAGGTTATTTTTAAGAACTGCAGAATTTCTTTGGCAGGAGGGGCATACGGCTCACGCCACTAAAGAAGAAGCTATGGAAGAGGCAAAAAAAATGCAAGGTGTTTATGCTACTTTTGCCGAAGAATTTATGGCAATGCCAGTAGTAAAAGGTGAAAAATCTGAAAATGAAAGATTTGCTGGAGCATTAAATACATTTACGATAGAAGCATTAATGCAAGATGGTAAGGCTTTACAAGCGGGAACTTCGCACTTTTTAGGGCAAAATTTTGCCAAGGCGTTTGATGTGAAGTTTGTGAATAAAGAAGGTAAACAAGAACATGTGTGGGCTACCTCTTGGGGTGTTTCTACCAGGTTGATGGGGGCTTTAGTGATGACACATAGCGATGATCATGGTTTGGTTTTACCACCTAAATTAGCGCCAATACAAGTGGTTATCGTTCCAATCTATAAGTCTGAAAAACAGTTGGATACTATCATTGAAAAAATGAATCCATTAATAAATGATTTAAAAGCTAAAGGAATCTCTGTTAAGTTAGATCACAGAACGACACATAAACCAGGCTGGAAATTTGCAGAATATGAGTTAAAAGGCGTTCCGTTAAGAATTGCTATCGGAGGTAGAGATCTTGAAAATAATACGGTAGAATTGGCAAGAAGAGATACCTTAACAAAACAGACAGAAAGTCAAGAAGGATTGGCTGGAAAGATTGAGGTATTGTTGGACGAAATTCAAAATAATCTGTTAATTAAGGCAAAACAATTTAGAGAAGATCATATCACTAAAGTGGATAGTTTTGAAGAGTTTAAAGAAGTGCTCGAGAAGAAAGGTGGTTTTATTGCTGCCCATTGGGATGGTACCTCAGAAACTGAGGAAAAAATAAAAAACTTAACGAAAGCCACCATTAGATGTATTCCAAACGATGCTAAGGATGAAGAGGGCGTATGTGTTTATTCTGGCGCAAAATCCTCAAAAAGAGTTCTTTTTGCAAAAGCGTATTAAAAAAAGTAAAAAAAAATAAAAAAGTTCTTGCAGAGTTTTAAAATAGTGTTATTTTTGCACTCGTTTTACAAAGTAACCCAATAGAAATGGATTGCGATGTAAATTGAAATTTTGGCCCGTTCGTCTATCGGCTAGGACGCCAGGTTTTCATCCTGGTAAGAGGGGTTCGATTCCCCTACGGGCTACTAGATTTGTTTCGATGAGACAGATTAATCATAAAAGGTAAGAGAAATGGCAAATCACAAGTCAGCATTAAAAAGAATTAGAAGTACAGAAACTAAGTACTTAAGAAATAGATATCAACATAAAACTACGCGTAATGCGATTAAGGCTTTGCGTGGTACCGAGAGTAAGAAAGATGCAGAGGCTCAGTTACCAGTTGTAATATCTATGATTGATAAGCTAGCAAAAAGAAATATTATACATAATAATAAAGCGGCTAACTTAAAATCTAAATTAACTACATTTGTAGCAGGTTTATAAGAAGCTATTGTGTTTATAAAATATAAGAAAGACGGTTTTTACCGTCTTTTTTTTGTGCTATACTCTAAGTTAAAGTTTAGAAAATATTAATTTAATTAGTGTGCTACCATTCGTATATTCTATCGGCATCTAGCCTAACAAGAATAAATAGCAAGATTGTAAACCCCCAAAGAGATGAGCCACCATAACTAAAAAAGGGTAAGGGGATGCCAATAGTAGGCAGTACACCCAAAACCATACCTATATTTATGGTAAAATGAAAGAAGAAAATAGCCACTGTCGCGTAAGCGTAGACTTTACTAAAAGTTGATTTTTGGCGCTCTGCGATGTATAATAATCTCATTAAGAAAGTAACAAATAATAGAACCACAAAACTACTTCCTAAGAAGCCCCACTCTTCACCAATAGTGCTATAGATGTAATCTGTATCTTGTTCTGGCACAAAATCGCCTTGTGTTCTATCGCCCTGTAAAAAACCTTTACCAGTAAAGCCACCAGAACTTATTGTAATGACGGATTGTGTTGTGTTATATCCAATGCCTTGAGTATCTACATCTTTGCCTAAAACGATATTAAACCGATCTCTATGGCGTTGTTCGAAAATATTATTAAATACAAAATCTACACTAAATATGTACAAAATAGTAAAGAGATAAATACCAATAACCTTAATCCAATTATGCCGAAAGAATTTTCGGTTTTTATAATTGATGTAAACCATGATTAGAGATATAATTGTGAGAACACTTAGGATGGTTGTTTGAAACCCAAAGTATAGTGTAACGA
>JAUIJW010000025.1 GCA_030431085.1 Bacteroidia bacterium | reverse complement strand
CCGAATTTATCGGACGGTTATTTCGAATCCAGACCAGAAGGTAGTAAATTAAGTGCCTATATCTCTCAACAAAGTCAAGTGATTGATTCTAAAGAGAAACTTCAAGAAAAATTACATCTTGCGGAAGAGCAGTTTAAAAACAAAGACATTCCTAGACCAGATCATTGGGGTGGTTATTTGGTAAGACCAGAATGTATAGAGTTTTGGCAAGGTAGACCTAATAGACTTCACGATAGAATGCGTTATACATTACAAAAAGATTATCATTGGAAATTAGAAAGGCTAGAACCTTAAAATAAATTGATATATTTGAATCAAAATCTGCTATTAAACTTTAAATGAAAACACTTTTTATTGTACGCCACGCCAAGTCTTCCTGGGAATATGAAGGAATAAAAGACATTGACCGACCTTTAAAAAAACGAGGAATAGAAGATGCCTACTTGATTTCAAAAGTTTTAGAGAAAAAAGTAGAACGACCTTCTGTTTTTGTCTCCAGTTGTGCTAACAGAGCTTTACATACTGCTTTAATCTTTAGCTATACTTTTAACTATCCTTTAGCGAATATTAAAATTAGCAAATCTTTATACAGCTTTAGCGATGGTTATTTGATTAAAACTGTGAAAGCTTTAGATGATGGATTTGATTCTGCTATCATTTTTAGTCATGACCACGGTATTAGCGACTTTGTTAACAAATTTGGAGATAAAGTAATCGATCACGTACCCACCTGTGGGGTGGTTGGAATCGAGTTTAAAACCAAACACTGGAAGAATATAAAAAGTGGTAAAACTTTATTAACAGAGTTTCCCAAATACCATAAATAAATTTAATTCACTCTTTCAAAAACATAAGGTTTATTTAAGGCCTCAATAACCAAAGCATCTCTACGGTAAACATCTTTATTAAAATTCAGTTGTCCTTTTCGATTTACACTGGCAGTAAAATATAATAGTAAAATATCTATTGGCTGGGGCAAAATAATTTTAGTAGTTTCACCAGATTTCAAGACGTCGTTAATCCTATCCATATCCCAATCTCCTGTTGGAGCCATTAAATTTAATAATAAACCCCATTTATCTTGGGTTCTAATACACCCATGACTAAAAGCTCTAAATTCTCTTTCGAATAAATTTCTAGATGGTGTATCATGTAAATACACAGAATATTTATTAGGGAAAATAAATTTGACCTGACCTAAAGCGTTCCAAGGTCCTGCTTTCTGACGAATAATAAACGGGAAATGTCCTGTAGAATACTGACTAAAGTCTATATTGTTGGGATTTAAAACTTTACCATTTCTATCCATTATTTCCATATGTTTAGCTGCTAAATAACCTGGATTCTTTTTCAATCTTGGCAAAGTTTCTCGTGTAGAAATTGAGTACGGTAAAGTCCATGTTGGATTCAATACAATATACTCCATTTTATCCCTAAAAATAGGTGACTCTTTATGATATTTACCCACTATAACTCTCGATTCAAATACCACCTTACCTTTGGTCATTCTATACACCTTAAATCCGGCAATATTCACTACTAAAAAGTCATCCAAATCTTCGTCTAACACCCAACGAAATCTTTCTAAATTAACTCTAATCGTTTCAATTCTCTCTTCAACCGGCACATTCATTTCTTCAATGGTTCCTTTACCTATAACCCCATCTGGATTTAAATTATGCTTTTCCTGAAAAATCTTAATCGCTTCCAACAAAGGTTGATTATAAACCAACGAATCCACTGGAAAATCATCTTTATACTCGCCTGTTACTTGTAATCTTTTGATAATTTGAGGAATTACTAATGCCGAATCGCCTTCTTCTAGTTTTTCATCAAAATCAATGATATCCCAACCGCCCTTATCCGCAATCTCACGTTGTTCGGCTAATTTAGCTTTAAGTAAACTGTACATAGGGTGTTGTGGTTTTACGCCTTCTAATCCTTCCTTAATATTGCGATTTTTTAAAGCCAATACTAATAAACTATCTACCCTTACCGGAATTTTATTCAATTCAACATCCCACTCAGATCTTATCGTTTTTTGATCTACTTTTCCTAGCCTTAGATGCGCACCATACAAAAGTACGGCATCAGTCAAATACAAATCTAATTCAACCAGTTCTTCTTCATTTAAATGATCATATCCCTGGTCTAACAACTGTTTAATCTGCTGTAAATGATAATCTTCTGGAATCAAACCCTCCTCATCAGCCCGCTGAAGACTTGTTAACAGGTCTTCACGATTTTTTTGATCCGACCAGGCAAGAATATACCCTACATCTTTATAAAATTCTGGAAGACTGTTTTGAGAAAATAACAGCTTACCATTAACAGCAACACTTTTAGTTAAAGTATCATTTACTATCATCCCTTTTAACAATGCATTTGGTTCTAACGGTTGTTCTATACGATTGGCAAAAGTGTTTGATTTATTGTCTTTACATCCAACGACACAAATTGTTAAAAGACTAAAAATGACTAATCCGTATTTTTTCATGCTTGATTATTTTTTCGCAAAATCGCAAATAATTACCAAAACACCATATTATTATTCTGTTAATCGGATAATTAATTCTGTTTATAGAAATTTTTAATTAGAAAAATTTAATTTTTGATATATTAGTCCGTCATTAATTCTAATTCTTTATGCCTACCACAAATCATCAGAAATATTGGAAAGAAAACCTAAGTTATTTAGCCATCCTACTTTCCATTTGGTTTCTTGTATCCTATGTTTTTGGAATTTTATTAGTTGATCATCTTAATCAAATTAAGATTGGTGGATTTAAATTAGGATTTTGGTTTGCTCAACAAGGTTCAATTTACGTATTTGTAATTTTAATCTGGATTTACATCAGACTTATGAATAGGCTAGACAAAAAATATAAATTAGATCAATAACATGAGCTTACAAATTTGGACATGGCTATTAATTGCTATTACCTTTTCATTATATATCGGTATTGCCATTTGGTCTAGAGCTGGTTCTACCAAAGATTTTTATGTGGCCGGAGGAGGCGTATCTCCTTTAGCCAACGGATTAGCAACTGCAGCAGATTGGATGTCTGCCGCCTCATTTATTTCAATGGCCGGGCTTATCTCTTTTAATGGCTATGACAGTTCTGTATATTTGATGGGATGGACTGGCGGGTATGTTCTCTTAGCCTTACTATTAGCTCCTTACCTTAGAAAATTTGGAAAGTTTACGGTACCAGATTTTATAGGAGATCGATATTATTCTAATACTGCTCGATTTGTAGCGGTACTCTGTGCGCTTATTGTATCTTTTACTTATGTAGCCGGACAGATGCGTGGTGTTGGACTTGTGTTTTCTAGATTTTTAGAAGTAGATATTACGACTGGTGTGATTATCGGTATGATTATCGTCTTATTTTATGCAGTTTTAGGAGGCATGAAAGGCATCACCTATACCCAAGTAGCACAATATTGTGTCTTGATTTTTGCTTTTATGGTACCTGCCATATTTATTTCAATTCAGGTCACGGGTAACCCCATTCCACAACTAGGTTTCGGTAGCACTGGCAATGATGGCCTCTACCTTCTTGACAAGCTTGATGGCCTACACAAAGAACTAGGTTTTCATGAGTACACTACAGGTAGTAAATCTACATTAGATGTATTTTTTATCACCGCTGCATTAATGGTAGGTACTGCCGGCTTACCACATGTCATTGTTCGATTTTTCACTGTAAAAAAAGTTAGTGATGCCAGAAAATCTGCTGGATGGGCCTTGTTATTTATTGCTGTTCTATATACCACCGCCCCGGCTATAGCTGTTTTTGCTAGAACAAACCTTATCGAAACAGTTAACAATGCCACCTATAGCGAATTACCTTCCTGGTTTAGTAATTGGGAAAATACAGGTTTACTCTCTTTCGAGGATAAGAACAACGATGGCAAGATACAATACGTAGGCGATGTAGAGAAAAATGAACTTACGGTAGATAAAGATATAATGGTTCTGGCTAATCCAGAAATAGCCAATCTACCAAATTGGGTCATTGCCTTAGTGGCTGCAGGCGGTTTAGCTGCAGCACTATCTACCGCTGCAGGATTACTCTTAGTAATCTCTTCATCGGTATCTCATGATTTAATAAAAAAAATGATTTACCCAAAAATTTCAGAAAAAGGTGAATTGATTACTGCCAGAATTTCAGCGGTTATTGCCGTATCGATAGCCGGATATTTTGGCATAAATCCTCCCGATTTCGTCGCTGCAACCGTTGCCTTAGCATTTGGATTAGCTGCTGCTTCATTCTTCCCTGCTATTATTATTGGTATATTTTCAAAAAGAATGAATAAAGAAGGAGCTATTGCGGGAATGGTAATAGGCATGTTAATAATGCTATATTATATGCTTAAATTTAAATTTGGTTGGTTTGGTGGCGGAACCCAAGAAAATTGGTGGTGGGGTATCTCACCAGAAGGGTTTGGCACAGTTGCCATGATGATTAACTTCTTAATAGCGTTTATCATTTCCAAATTAACACCACCGCCACCTTTAGAAATTCAAAAATTAGTCGATCATATTAGAATCCCGTCTAACGCGGGTGAAGCTCAAATACACTAAAAAAATTTATATTACAATGAAATCTTTACAAATAAGTTCATTCAAAGAATACAAAGAAAAATATGCACAAAGTGTAGAAAATCCAGAAGAATTTTGGTCAGAAATTGCAAGTCAATTTAGATGGCACAAAAAATGGGATAAAGTACTTGATTGGGATTTTTCAAAACCAGAAATTAAATGGTTTGAAGGTGCAAAGTTGAATATTACAGAAAATTGCTTAGATCGTCATTTAGAAAAATTAGCGAATAAAACAGCTATTATTTGGGAGCCCAACGATCCAGACGAAGAATCAAGACACATCACCTATAGGCAATTATTTGTAAAGGTATCTCATTTTGCCAATGTATTGAAGAATAACGGCATTAAAAAAGGTGATAAAGTTTGCTTATACATGCCCATGATTCCAGAATTAGCCATTGCAATGTTAGCCTGTGCTAGAATTGGAGCGGTACACTCTATTGTTTTTGCTGGATTTTCTTCTAAAGCTTTAGCTAGTAGAATTAATGACTCAGAATGTAAATTACTCATTACGGCCAACGAAGTATATCGTGGTAAAAAACCCATTAATTTAAAGGCGGTATGCGATGAAGCACTTAAACACGCACCATCAATAAAAAATGTAATCGTTTATAGAAGAACGGTTGAACCTACATCAATGGTTGAAGGCAGAGATACTTTTTGGTTTGATGAATTACAAAAAGTAGATAAACACTGTGATGCCGAAATAATGGACGCTGAAGATCTATTATTTATCTTATATACTTCTGGATCTACTGGTAAACCTAAAGGCATGGTACATACCATAGGAGGATATATGGTAGGTAGCACCTATACATTTTCTAATGTTTTTCAATATGATAAAAATGACATTTATTGGTGTACAGCAGATATTGGTTGGATCACTGGTCACTCGTATATCATTTACGGCCCGCTCTGTGCTGGTGCAACAACAGTAATGTTTGAAGGTGTACCATCGTATCCAGATTATGGAAGATTTTGGGAGATTGTCGACAAGCTAAAAGTAACCCATTTTTATACAGCTCCTACTGCCATTAGAGCTCTTGCCAGACACCCACTAAGTTTAGTTGAAAAGCATGACCTATCTAGTTTAAAAGTTTTAGGTTCTGTTGGTGAACCTATTAATGAAGAGGCATGGCATTGGTACAATGATAATATAGGAAAAACAAAATGCCCCATAGTTGATACTTGGTGGCAAACAGAAACTGGAGCGATGATGATATCTCCTATCGCAGGAATCACTCCTACCAGACCTACTTTTGCCACATTACCATTACCTGGTGTACAACCCGTTTTAATTGATGAAAAAGGTAACGAAATTCCTTTTGAAAATGCCCCTTCTGAAGGACGGTTAGCCATTAAAGCCCCTTGGCCATCTATCGCTCGAACTATCTACGGCAATCATCAGAGGTACAAAGACACCTACTTTTCTGCATTTCCTAATATGTATTTTACAGGTGATGGCGCTTATCGCGATGCTACAGGTAATTTTAGAATTACAGGAAGAGTTGATGATGTGGTGATTGTTTCAGGCCATAATTTAGGTACCGCTCCAATAGAAAATGCCATAGACGAACATGAAGCTATTGTTGAATGTGCAGTGGTTGGGTTTCCTCATGACATTAAAGGTAATGCTTTATATGCCTTTGTTACAACATATGACAACATAGAGCAACCTGAAGATGAATTGAGACAAGAAATTAATGACTTAATTACCAAAACTGTTGGTGCCATAGCAAAACTTGATAAAATTCAGTTTGTTTCAGGCTTACCTAAAACTAGATCGGGTAAAATAATGAGAAGAATATTAAGGAAAATTGCTTCTAATGACACAAGCAATCTTGGTGATATTTCCACCCTCTTAAATCCAGATATTGTTGAAAACATTAAAAAATCCGCCTTATAATAAAACCTATAAACATATATCGTTTAAAAGCTTCCTAAATTAAAGGAAGCTTTTTTTATTCTTGAAATACAAAACATTAAGATTGCTAATTTAAATTACTTAGCAATAAATTAACTTATTGATTCATACCATATTTACTCATTAAAATTATTTTAGTAAAAATTTATTATCTTTAAAGATGACAAATATCATCTTGTAAAAAAGGGATTTTAACGAACTTGCAACCAACCTAAAAAAACTATTTAATGCCCATTAAAAGTTATATTGCCCATCCTCAAGACGGACACTATGAAGACATGGTAAATGAGATTGCCCAATTTAATAAATGTGACGTCATTCCTTCAGAAAATAGAGATATTGCCATTGTAGTTACAGACACAATTACAGATCAAGAGGATAAAGAGCTTCAAGATAAAATATATACCATAAAAAGTTTAAAAATGTTATCATTAGTTTCAGGTTTTGAAACTGAATAATTTAATGCCATATGCTTAAAATTAATACCAACAGAAGAGAATTTTTAAAAAAAATGGCGGCTACTTCTGCCATGACCGCAGCTGCCTCATTGTTTCCAGGCATTATTTTCGCCGAAGAACAAATTAGAAATATTAGCACTTCTAAAAATATTAAATGGACGAAATCTCCATGCCGATTTTGCGGTGTAGGTTGTGGTGTACTTATTGGCACAGAAAATGGAAAAGCGGTTGCAGTAAAAGGCGACCCTAATTCTTCGGTGAATAAAGGACTCTGTTGTGTAAAAGGATATCACCAAACCATTTGTATGTACGCCAAAGACCGTTTGACTAAACCATTGGTTAAAAAAAATGGGAAATATGTAGAAACTTCAATGACAGAAGCTCTCGACTTAGTGGCCTCTAAAATGAAAGACACTATTGAAAAACACGGTAAAGATGCAGTAGCCATGTATACTTCTGGTCAATCAACAATTCCAGAAGGTTATGTGGCATCTAAGTTCATGAAAGGTGCCATAGGCACGAACAATCTAGATTGCAATGCCAGACTATGTATGGCCAGTGCCGTAACTGGATTTTTAACCTCTTTTGGTGCCGATGAACCCATGGGTTGTTATGATGATATTGATCAAGCTGATGTGTTCGTAACTTGGGGTAACAATATGGCAGAAATGCATCCGGTATTATTTTCTCGGATGTTAGATCAAAGACTTAAAAGAGATGTTACCATTATAGATTTTGCCACTAGAACTACACGTTCTAGTGTAGCTTCGGATAAATCTATTCTTTTTAAACCCCAAACAGACTTAGCCTTAGCCAATGCCATTGCATATGAAATTATAAATAACGGTTGGGTTAATGAAGAATTTGTTAAAGAATACTGTACCTTTAAAAAAGGCTTGACTAATATTGGCTATGGTACCGAAGATAAATTTAACTTTAAGGACAAACCTGAAGTTATTGATTTTGAATCTTATAAAGAATTTCTAAAAGATTACACACCAGAAAAAGTATCTAAAATGTCTGGTGTATCCGTAAAAAATATAAAATATTTAGCAGCGCTATATGGCGATACCAATAAAAAAGTTACTACTTTTTGGTGTATGGGTTTAAACCAGCATACACGAGGTACATGGGTTAACAATTTAGTTTACAATATTCACCTATTAACTGGTAAAATCTCAACACCAGGCAATAGCCCGTTTTCATTAACAGGGCAACCAAGTGCTTGTGGTACAGCCAGAGAAGTAGGTACATTTACTCATAAATTACCTCATGGTGTAGTAACAAATCCTGAACATCGTGCTGCTGCCGCCAAAATTTGGAAAGTACCTGTAGAGAGAATTCCTGCTAAACCCACATACCATGCCACAGAAATGTTTAGAGCCTTAGACCGAGGCGATATTAAATTTTTATGGACTCAAGTTACCAATCCATTAGTCTCCCTCCCCAAAGTTGGACGCTATACTGAAGGCGCTGAAAAAGACGATAGATTTATTGTGGTATCCGATGTGTTTCCAACACCAACTTCAGATGTGGCTGATGTTATTTTACCGGCAGCATGGCATATTGAAAAAAGTGGGATGTACGGCAACTCTGAAAGAAGGACACAACACTGGGAAAAAATGGTTGAACCACCCGGAGAAGCTATGCCAGATGCTTGGCAAACTATTGAAGTGGCTAGAAGAATGGGATATGGTGAATTATTTCCTTATTCGGAAGAGAATCATCACGAAGAAATTTATAACGAATATCGCCAGCATCACAATAATAAAAAACATAATATGGCTCCACTTGAAGTGCTTAAAGCACAGTCTGGTGCCATGTGGCCTTATGTAGATGGCAAAGAGACCAAATGGCGATATAACGCTAAATATGACCCTGCCTGTAGCAATGGTAAAGATTTTCACTTTTATGGCAACAAAGATGGTAGAGCAGTTATTTGGCAACGCCCCTATGAACCGCCAGCGGAGTCTCCAGATGCTGAGTATCCATTCTGGTTAAATACGGGCAGAGTGATTGAACATTGGCACACAGGGTCTATGACCCGAAGAATACCAGTATTGCACAAAGCCATGCCACATGCCTATGTAGAACTACATCCGGATGACGCTAAGGTGTATGGAATTTCAAATGGTCAACAGGTAAAACTCGAAACCAGAAGAGGTAGTTTAACATTACCTGCTTCTATTAATGAAAGAGGATTACCTACTAAAGGACAAGTATTTGTACCATTTTTTGATGAAAATATGATGATAAACCTATTAACTCTTGATGCTTTTTGTCCTATTTCTAAAGAACCTGATTTTAAAAAGTGTGCAGTAAAGATTCAAAAGGTATCATAAATCTTAGCAAATGAAAAGAATATATATCATCTTATTGCTTGTTTTACTGATGGTTTCGGTAATTTTTCTATGGGGTAAGAGTTACAAAGAATCTCTTCGCGAAGCTTATGTCCCAGTAGAAAACATTCATGAGGTTAATACAATTCCATCAGAAGAAGGTGTTTTTTTAAGAGAAGAATACGCTTTAGAATATGAGCAACAGCCTATAGACCCTAAGCATGAAAGGGATTTAGAACAATACTATCATAATAGAGCTTTTTACGGCGGACCTCCTACCATACCACATCCTGTCGATGAAATGAATATGGGTAGCAAAGCTTGTTTAAAATGTCATCAGAATGGAGGGTATGTTGATCAGTACAAGAGTTATGCACCCGTAACACCTCATCCAGATAAAATTAACTGTAGACAGTGTCATGTGCCTCAAAAAGTAAATAGTCTGTTCGTACCTTCTAGTTGGCATAAAAACCAATCGACTAAAATTCATAATCAAGCATTGGTTGGAAGTCCTCCTATCATACCACATCCCATTCAATTAAGAGAAAATTGCATGGCGTGTCATGCAGGACCAACAGCACCTAAAGAAATTAGAACAACACATCCTCAAAGGGTAAATTGCCGTCAATGCCATGTTATCAATGATAAAGAGCAAAAGGATATTGGTTCGTTTAATCGAAAAGTTATTAACTAGAAATGATAAAATCAATGATTTATAAATCTTATATCGTTTTAATCGTTTGTGTTTTTTTACTTTTTTCATGTAAAGAAAAGCATGATGAGTATCATAATATCATGGATAAAATTCAGGCAAAAAGTGTATCCATTAATAAAGACACCGTACCTGATTTAAATGATTTTGAACATCTAGTGAAAATTGAAGATGCTCATCCAGAGTTTTATATCAATAGCAGAGTTGATAAAATAACATCATATGCCTGCACAGAGTGTCACACCAAAGATTTATCTCAAATGCAATCGCATAATGCCGTAAAAAAAGCACACTGGGACATTAAACTAAGTCATGCCAATGAAGATGTTATGAATTGCGCTACCTGCCACAATACCTCGAATTTAGATGAGTTAAAAAATAATACAGCTAAAACAATAAGTTTTAATCAAAGCTATCAACTATGCGCCCAATGTCACAGTAAGCAAGTAGATGATTGGAAAGGTGGTGCCCATGGCAAAAATTTAAGTGGTTGGCAATCTAAAAGAGTATCTAAATTGTGTGTAGAATGCCATAATCCGCACGACCCTAGTTTTAAATCTAAATGGCCAGAAAGATATAATACACATATGGCGGCCGAGAGAGAATAATGTCATAGACTAACTAAAATGAGCATGAATAATAAAAAAAATAAATGGTTTTCTTTAAACCTCGGTAATTCTAAAAAGACATCTTGTGGATGTGGTAATACCGAAGGCGGTTGTCAATCAGACCCTAAACCCAAAGATGGTTATGATCAGGTTTTCGATGTTAATATGTCTAGACGGTCTGCCTTTAGAAAACTTACCGCTGGATTGCTTGTTGGTGCAGGAGCTGTAAATGCCTCTTGCAGTGTAACTTCAAGTGGTGAAAAGAAGGATAAGTCTCAAATTGAATGGGAAGAATACTTCAAAGGTAATTACAAGTTAATGTCTGATGAAGAAAAAGAACAAACTGTAGATAGGCTGGTTAAATCTTATGAGTTAAGAACTGGTGAAAGCCTTAATATGTCGTCTAAAAATGCTAGTGACAATGTTCTATTTGGCTATGCATTTAATATTTCTCAATGTCAGGGCTATATGGATTGTGTGAATGCCTGTGTTGAAGAAAACAATCAAGATAGAGCATCAGAAATGCAATACATTCGCATTCACGAAATGAAAGACGGTAAAGGGTTAAACTTTGGGGAAGCAGATGATAGTTACTATCATGAAGTTCCTGCTAAAGGACATTTTTATATGGGTACTCAGTGTTTTCATTGCGACAATCCACCATGTATCGAAGTATGCCCAGTTCAAGCCACCTGGAAAGAGAAAGACGGTATTGTGGTTATTGATTACGATTGGTGTATTGGTTGTAGATATTGCATGGCCGCTTGCCCTTATGATGGCAGAAGATTTAATTGGGATACACCTGAGGTACCGCAAGAAGAAGTTAATAAAGAACAGCATTATTTAGGCAATAGGTTAAGAAAAAAAGGAGTTATGGAAAAATGCACCTTTTGTATTCAGAGATCAAGAAATGGTAAAAATCCAGCTTGTGTAGAAGCTTGTCCTACTGGAGCCCGAATATTTGGTAATCTTTTAGATCCAGAGAGTGAAATTAGATGGGTTTTAGCCAATAAAAAAGTATTTAGATTAAAAGAAGATTTAGGAACAGAACCTAAGTTTTGGTATTTCATGGATTAAAATTTAACAATAAGATGAAAGTATTTTTAAACTTAGTGAAAGACAGTATAAATTACCTTACTCATGGTAGTAAAGCTTATCATTTATGGATGGCATTACTTACTTTTCTTATGCTTTTAGGCATGTATTGCTATTCATTACAGTTAGAGCACGGTTTAAGCGTAACGGGTATGAATGATAGGGTAAGCTGGGGGTTATACATTTCAAACTTTACCTTTTTAGTGGGTGTTGCAGCAGCTGCAGTGATGTTAGTTTTACCAGCCTATGTACTTAAAGATATAGATTTTAAACAGGCTGTACTTATTGGAGAAGGCTTGGCAGTTGCAGCGCTTTTAATGTGTTTGGCATTTGTAGTTGCAGATATGGGTGGCCCAGCCAGATTATGGCATATGATACCAGGTATTGGGGTATTTAATTTTCCTAATTCTATGCTTACTTGGGATGTAATCGTATTAAATGGATATCTGTTTATCAACATTACTATACCTCTATATATTTTAATCATGCGATACCAAGGAAAAACACCCAATCCGAAAATTTATATTCCAGGGGTTTTTCTTTCAGTATTTTGGGCTGTGGCCATACACCTAGTGACGGCATTTCTATATCAAGGATTACAAGCAAGACCGTTTTGGAATAATGCACTTTTAGGTCCGCGATTCTTAGCTTCAGCGTTCGCAGCCGGCCCCGCCTTAATTATTATAGCATTGGCCATGATTAGAAAATTTACCAAGTTTGATATACCAGATAAAACTTTAAAAAAAATTGCTATGGTGGTTACTGTAGCAGCTCAGATCAATTTAATTATGCTAATATCTGAGTTATTTAAAGAGTTTTATGCGCCAACCCACCATAGTGAAAGTGCCTATTACCTCTTTTTTGGTTTGCACGGAAAAACCAAATTAGTACCTTGGATTTGGACAGCCATATCTATGAATGTGGTAGCTACAATTATATTAACCTTCCATAAACTAAGAAATAATCTAACCATTTTATATTTCGCCTGTATTTTATTATTTATCGGAATATGGATAGAAAAAGGTTTTGGTTTAATCGTTCCAGGATTTATCCCAGGGCCATGGGGTAAAATTGTAGAATACTTACCTACCAAAGTTGAAATTGGCGTTACCATTGGCATTTGGGCTATGGGTGCTTTAATCTTTTCTGTTTTGGCACGAACTGGAGTTGCCATAGAGTTAGGAGATATTCGATACAAGAAAACTCAACCCAATAGTAAATAATTATACAGTATTCTTTAAATAAATTATCGTTTAAATAGGTGAAATAAATATTAATTACAGACACCTTATTCCCAATAGACAATTTTATTAATATCCTATTAATATCATAGAGTTCTTAATTTTTTATTTTGTAAATTGAAACCAATTAATCTAAATCAGTAAAAAATTATGAAAAACTTTAAGCCTACCCTAATATGCTGCCTTGCCTTTATGTTTGCAGCAGTTCAGCTATTTGCACAAGACGTTCCTAGAGACCTAAGTAATTTAGTTGATATTCGAGCTAATTCTTTAGATTCTGAAATGTCTAGAAAAGGATATGAACACATTAAAACAGATAAAAGCACAGCTGGTATTTATAGTTATTGGTGGAATAATAGGCGAAACAAATGTGCTATTGCTAGGATTAGTGATGGTAGGGTAAAATCTATTGTGGCCACACTACCTGCAGATTGTAATAAATCTTACAATAGTAACAGTAACTATGGTTATAATAGTAATCATAGAGATGACAATCAAGATCAAGCCTATAATAGAGGTTATGATGATGCTAAAAGAGATAGATCTAACAGAAGTAAAATTTATTCATCCGAAGTGCAAATTAGTGCTTACAACCGAGGTTATGAGGATGGCGCTGGAGGTGAAGCCAATGAAAATGAAAATTATGGAAACAAAGAAAAGTTTGAAGATCTAGACGGTTGGATTTCTCCATCGGCCTATGCTGTTTTACAAACTAGAGGTTTTACGGAAGTAAAAGACTATAATAAAGATGGAAAACAACATAAATTATGGTGGAATAACGATACGCGTCAATGCGTAAAAACTTCAAGCCAGGATAATAAGATTACTAAAATTGCAAGCTCTTCTAAATGTCGTCGGTAATATTATAAACTGAAGACATAAACGTCAAGAAAAAACTCACTGCTTAGTTATGAATAGTCATACTCTAAACAGTGAGTTTTTTCTAGCTAAAAGAACTTAAATGAATGGCTAACCGTAGCATTCATTTTATATCAATAACCATAAGTACTGGATCATAATCATCAAAATATTTTAATCGAAATAGCTAAATCCCTTTTTAGGATCTATTTTCAACAAAGTATTATAAATTAATTTAATCACATTTTCAACATCATCTTGATGCACCATTTCTACTGTGGTATGCATGTATCTTAATGCCAATGAGATTAAAGCCGATGGCACTCCTCCATTTGAATAGGCAAAAGCATCTGTATCTGTTCCGGTAGCTCTAGAAGCAGCTAATCTTTGAAATGGAATATCGTGGCCTTCAGCAGTGTCAATAATCAACTCTCTTAATTTATTTTGAACGGCAGGGGCATAAGAAATTACCGGGCCTTCACCGGATTTAATTTCACCTTCTTTCTTTTTATCAATCATTGGTGTTGTAGTATCGTGGCAAACATCTGTAACTATGGCTAAATCTGGCTTAATGGTTTGGGTTATCATTTCAGCTCCGCGCAACCCAATTTCTTCTTGAACAGAGTTCGTGATATATAAACCAAAAGGCAGTTCTTTCTTATTTTCTTTTAACAATCTAGCCACTTCAGCAATCATAAAACCACCCATTCTATTGTCTAGTGCTCTACAAACAAAGTTCTTTTTATTCAATACCATAAACTCGTCTGGGTAGGTAATTACGCAACCTACATGAACCCCTAATTTTTCTACTTCATCTTTATTTTTACAACCTACATCAATAAAAATATTATCTAACTTGGGTGTTTCCTCTTTACTTTTATCCCTAGTATGGATAGCCGGCCAACCAAATATGCCCTTTACGATTCTTTTTTTTGTATGAATATTTACTCTTTTTGAAGGAGCAATTTGATGGTCGCTACCCCCATTTCTAATAACATAAATTAATCCATCCTCTGTAATATAATTTACATACCAGGAGATCTCATCAGCGTGCCCTTCAATTACTACTTTATAAGGAGCGTCAGGGTTTATTACACCTACAGCAGTACCATAGTGATCTATAATAAATGTATCAACATAAGGCTCGAGATAATTCATCCATATTTTTTGTCCATCCCATTCATAACCTGTTGGAGATGCATTGTTTAAATAAGTTTCTAAAAAGGTTAATGATTTTTTATTTAAGATACTTTTTGTGGCCATGTAATGCTATTTTTTTCAAATTAATTATTGTCAAATTTATAATATTAAAAATACATATTCTTAATTTTGGGATGGTTTTTGCATAAACTGTATTTTATAAGAATATGTATCATAGATTGAGTTCTATTATCATATTATTAAATTGATAAACCTTTAAAAACAACATCATAGATTGTATAAATTTATAACCTATTTTTTGTTATTCATACCGGTGCTATGTTTTTCGCAAGAAATTGTAAAAGACACAGTTATCGATGATTTAATTATTATAAAAAATGATAGTTTACTTCTTGAATTGGATGAAGTTTTGGTCTTTGACCGACGTACGTTTGATTCTAATAAAGAACGTAGATATTATTATTGGTTTTACAAAAAAGTACATAAAGCTTACCCCTTTGCAAAAATTGCAGCGGATAAACTCACCGAAATTAACCGACAATTAGAAGGAATTAAATCAAAAAGAAAACGAAGAAAACACATTAAAAAAATTCAGAAATTCATGGAAGGTGAATTTAATGATGAATTAAAAAAGCTTACCAAAACAGAAGGTAGAATTTTACTTAAATTAGTGCATCGACAAACGGGTGAAACCATGTTTGATTTGATTAGGGAATACCGTAGTGGTTGGAATGCTTTTTGGTACAACTCTACTGCCAATATGTTTAAACTTTCGTTAAAGTCTGAATATCATCCAGATACCAATGCACTCGATTTTATTATTGAAGACATATTGCAACGATCTTTTGCCAATGGCACTCTTGAAAAACAATCTCCTAAAGTGGATATAGATTATTTTCAATTACTCGAAAATTGGAAAGACATCGACATCAAAAAAGAAATCCAAGCCTATATTGATAAATACCTTTAGCGTTTCCCTAAATTCATTGGGACATGATCTGGTATATCATGATTAAAGTTTTTAAACTCTTCTATAATAGTCTCTATATTCTTTTTAATTTTTTCGGGATCAACATCATATTTTGGCATATTACTATCTTTATCTGGAAACTGCTCAACCATTAAAGTTGTTGATGGGAATGCAAATTCTACGCCTAAAGCTGCCGCTAATTTTACGATGGCCATATGCAATCTATGCTTAGATGATTGCTCTATACCCCAATCTAGCTGTTTAAAATAGACAT
>JAUIJW010000241.1 GCA_030431085.1 Bacteroidia bacterium | reverse complement strand
GATTTAATTGCCTCTGATAAAAGGAAAGCTTAAAAAAAGCTAAACTTTTCTTAAAAAAAATAGTAACGGTTTAAAAATTAGTATCTTCAGTTAAGTAATCATTTTATTGAAGATGTTAATTTTAAGACCGTTCATATTCCTTTTGTTTTTAACTACCTTAATAGGTAAAGCTCAAGGTAAATTCAATATAACCAATGGCAGAGGAATTGAAACAATTCCGTTTACTTTGATTAATAATTTGGTTATAATCCCGATTGATATCAACAATCAAGAATACACATTTTTACTAGATACAGGTATGACCAATACTTTATTGGTTAATGTAGAGATTTTAGACTCTACTAGACTTAAAAATATTGAAGAAGTTAGTATTAGAGGGCTAGGTGAGGGCAGTGCCTTAAAAGCTTATAAAAGCAAGAATAATTTGATTAGCATTAAAGATGATATTGTTGGTGTAAATCAAACAATTCATTTAATTCAAGATGAGCATTTTGATTTATCGGCCAAGATGGGAATTAATGTGCAAGGTATTATTGGATATGAACTTTTTAAAGATTTCGTGATTAAAACCAATTATGCATCAAAAAAGTTAACCGTTTATGAATCCGAATCATATAAATATGATAAGTGTAATAATTGTGCTGTTTTTCCATTAGAGTTTATGAAAAACAAACCCTATATCAAGGTAGATGTAGAAAATCATTTAGGAGAGCCTTTGGAGGTGAAGTTGTTGATTGATTCTGGAGCAGGCGATGCCCTTTGGCTATTTGAGAATACTCATGAAAAAATTAAATCGCCCATTAATTATTTTGATGACTTTTTAGGAAAGGGCTTAAGTGGAAATATTTTTGGAAAGCGCAGCTTAATCAATAAGCTAAAAATTGGTGATTTCGAGTTTAAAAATGCTACTGTATCTTATCCCGATTCAACTTCGATCATAACCATTCATGATAAAGAGAATAGGAATGGCACTCTAGGGGCAGAAATTTTAAAAAGATTCCACGTTACCTTCGATTACAGTAACGAGAAGATTTTATTAAAAAAGAATGGGTTTTATTATAATGCTCCATTTGTATACAATAAAAGTGGTATTGAGGTGGTTTATGATGGCGACGAATTGGTAAAGGAAAAAACCAGTAGGTTTGTTGATTACGAGTTACGAGAGTCTCAAAACTCAGCCATTACTGAGGTTATGGCCACTTACTATTTAACGTTTAAGCCCAGTTACCGTATCGCTAATATTAGGCCAAATTCACCTGCTCATCTGGCTGGATTACAAAAAGGAGATAAACTTGTAGAGATTAATAATAAACCAGCTTACACCAAAACATTATCTGAGATTGTGAAATTGTTTTCTGGTAAAGCCAACAAAAAAATTAGGTTAACTATTTCTAGAAATGATAAAAAATTAAAATATGAGTTTTACCTAAAAGATTTGCTATAAAAAAAATCCCTCAATTGAGGGATTTTTTTAGCTCTGCGTAACAGAGTTATCTTTTTTAGGCTCTAGAACCCTTCCTTTAATTCTTACTACTTTAGTTTTCTCAGAAGCATTAGAAGTAATGGTTACAGTTTTTGAAAACGGACCAACACGGTTGGTAGCATACTTAACCATAATTTCACCATATTCACCTGGCATAATCGGTTCTTTTGGTTTAGTAGGTACTGTACAGCCACAACTACCTTTAACTTGTGAAATGATTAACGGACTTTTACCTACATTTTTAAATCTAAAAGTGCGATTACCATCAGAATTATGGGCAATATCACCATAATCAATGGTTTCTTGATCAAATTTAAAAATTGGAACCACAGAATCTGGATGCACCTCTTGAGCATTTACTTGTAGCCCTATAACACTAATAAAAAGTAATATTAAGATTTTTTTCATGACTTTAAATTTGATTGTAAAATTAAGTTTTTTCAATAAAATAGTAACTAAATTCAAAGGAAAATATTGCTTAAAATTGTAATTTTGCACACTATTTTACAAAAAATTAACATATGAATATCCCTACAAAGTACAATGCGCAAACAGTAGAAGATAAATGGTATCAATATTGGATGGATAATGATTATTTTAAATCAGTTCCTAATAAAAAAGAACCATATACCATTGTAATTCCTCCACCAAACGTAACTGGAGTCTTGCATATGGGACATATGTTAAACAATACCATACAAGATGTATTGATTAGGCGTAAACGAATGCAGGGGTATAATGCCTGTTGGGTGCCTGGTACAGATCATGCCTCTATCGCCACAGAAGCCAAAGTTGTAGCAAAACTAAAAGCACAGGGTATTGAAAAATCAGACCTTTCTAGAGAAGAGTTTTTAGAGCATGCTTGGGATTGGACACATGAACACGGAGGTTTAATTTTAGAGCAACTAAAAAAATTAGGCGCTTCATGCGATTGGAGCCGTACTAAGTTTACGATGGATGAAGATTTAAGTACCTCTGTAACCAAGGTATTTGTTGATTTGTACCAAAAGGGGTTGATATACAAAGGATACCGAATGGTAAATTGGGATCCAGAAGCCAAAACTACCTTAAGTGATGAAGAGGTGATTTACGTGGAAAAGCCTGGTAAATTATACTATATAAATTATACCATAGAAGGTAGTGATGAAGTAGTACAGATTGCAACCACCAGACCCGAAACCATTTTAGGAGACACGGCGATTTGTGTAAATCCAAGTGATGATAGATTTAAACACTTAAAAGGTAAAAAAGCTATTGTACCATTAGCTAATCGCGTGATTCCTATTATTGAAGATGACTACGTAGATATGGAATTTGGTACAGGTAGTTTAAAAATTACCCCAGCGCACGATCCAAATGATAAAGTGATCGGCGAAAAACATCAATTAGAAGTTGTCGATATTTTTAATGATGATGCAACTTTAAACGAACATGGTTTGCATTATGAAGGTAAAGACCGCTTTGTGGTGCGAAAAGAAATTGTAAATGAACTACA
>JAUIJW010000240.1 GCA_030431085.1 Bacteroidia bacterium | reverse complement strand
AAATGTACGATTTAAAACCTGGTTGTTTAATGTGGCCGATTGGATATAGATGTTTTCTGAATTAACATGATCTGCAGTAATCACAAATTGCTGTCCCGATTCTAAATCTATAGTGGTTTTTTCAAAGATGGGACTTCCGATTTGATACACCCCTTCCACTGGATTATATGGGTACAAACCTATAGCACTAAAAACATACCAAGCAGACATCTGACCACAATCTTCATTACCACTTAAACCATTTGGAGTTGTATTATATTGTGATTTTAAAATTTGATTGACCCAAAACTGAGTTCGCCAAGGTTGTTGGGCATAATTAAACATATATGCTATATGATGGCTTGGTTCATTACCATGGGCATATTGTCCTACTAATCCAGAAATATCTGGAGATACATTATCTCCTGAAATTTCAGAACTTTCTGTAAACAATTGCTCTAACTTATTGGTGAAATTAGCTTCACCTCCGTGAAGCATCATTAGTTGTGGTACATCATGTAATACGAACCAACTGTGCTGCCATGCATTACCCTCGGTATACTCGGCATGCACGCGATGTGCAGAAAACTTTGGATCAAAGGGCTCTTTCCAAGACGAACCATCTGAAGATTTACCTCTCATAAACCCCGTATCTTTATCAAACAAATACTGATAGGCATTTGACCTTTTTAAAAAATATTCATAATCTTCATGGTAGCCCAATTGCTGGGCCACTTGAGCCGCGCACCAATCATTATATGCCAACTCTAAAGTTATAGTTACAGATTCGTCTAGTTGATCATAAGGAATATAGCCATAAGTTTTATACGATTCTAACCCTCGTTCATCTTGCATTAAGGTATTTTTAATGGCCTGATAAAGTTCGCTCCTATTGGTAGTGACTATTCCTTTTAAAATAGCTTCTGCTATTACAGGAATAGAATGATAGCCAGTCATTGTATTGGTTTCATTACCATATAACACCCAAACTGGAAGTACTTTATTCACTTGATAATAAGCCAACATAGATTGTATTAAATCACCAACTAAATCTGGGTTAATTACAGTTAACAAGGGATTTTGCGCTCTAAAAGTATCCCATAACGATAACGATGAATAAGCGGTGAAATTTTGAGCTTTAGCTATACTATCGTTCTCTAATCTAAATTCACCATTTCGATCGCTAAATATAACCGGTGCCAATTGCGCATGGTACAATGCCGTATAAAAGATGGTTTTAAGGCTATCTACTGGTGTTTCAACAACAATCTTACGCAAATTTTCCTCCCAATTTAATTGAGTTTGCTGTACTATAAAGTCAAATTCAAATTCACCAGTATAATCTTTAATATTGTCTTTGGCATTATCTACACTCACTGATGATACTCCTACCTTTATTTGCAAATTTTGCTTACTCAAATCATTAAAAAATAATTGTGCAGTAGTTCTTTCTCCAACAGCACGATTACCCTTGACGTATTGGTTGTCTGACACCAAATCGTAATTATTAATCGATTTAGAAAACTTAGCCACAAAGTATACTTTTTGGTTTTTCGCCCATCCTGTGCTATACCTATAGCCCGACACTGTAAACTTATCTTCTATATGAATTTCGGTTTCTAAAGATTTATCCCAGTTAATGGCAAACCCTAAATCTATAACTACAGATTGATCATCGTTTTCTTGATAAGTATATTGATGAAATGCTGTTCTTGTTGTTGATGTTAATTCTGCCTTGACGCCATAATCATCTAAGAACACACTGTAATAACCTGGTTTAGCTGTTTCATGCTTGTGTTGGTATTTAGACTTATAGGGTAAATTATCTCTATGGGTTGCTTTTTGGGTTAAATCAAGTTTTTTATTCACAGGCATAAATCGAATGTCTGTCAAATCTCCAATACCAGTTCCACTTAAGTGTAAATGGCTAAATCCTATGGTAATAGAATCTGAATAATGGTATCCAGAACACCAGTCCCAACCAGAAATACCGTTGTCTGGACTCACTTGTAACATGCCGAATGGCACCGTAGCTCCTGGGTAGGTATGTCCGTGTCCTCCAGTGCCAATAAATGGATCAACATCATTAATCAATTCTACATTTATTTCTTTTTGCTTAGTTTCGCAAGAAAGCAACAAGGTTAAGGCAAACGATAATGTAACGGCAAAACTATTTCGAAAATTCATCATACTAACTATTATTTAGTAAATATTTGAAATTTAAAATTCATTAGAAATAAAATTAGACGTTTAACATAAGAACTTAGGTTAATAACTGTCATTGATCATATAAAAATGCAAAATCTAAAAAGGGCTATATCATACAATTCATCGAGAAGTTATAAAATAACCTTAAGGCATCATGTTATTTTTTGGCTCATCTATTTCATATTAAATACTTTAAGATGGGGGAGTTATTTCAATGATTATACTTACTCGTTTAAAACCAATATTATAGGTTTCATCATACATATGTCACTCTGTTACTTTAATGTGTATTTTCTTATGCCAAGACTTGTATTTAAGAAAAAATATCTCACTTATATCATTTTACTTCTTAGCAGCGTATTATTCATGGTGATTGTTAAATTTAATTTAACCTATTATTTGGTAAGTTCAAATGTTTGGCCAGAAGGTCCAGAGGTAATTCATACCATTACTTTTAATTACACCATTGACATGATGATTGGAGAACTATATGTCATTGCTTTTGTTACGGCCATAAAAACTACAATGGATTGGATTCATGAGCATAAACTTTTAACAGATTTAGAAAAGATTCAAACAGAAACTGAATTGCTATTCCTTAGATCGCAAGTCTCTCCTCATTTCTTTTTTAACACCTTAAATAACATTTATTCTTTGGCTATCTCTAAATCTGATAAAACACCAAGGTTAATCCTTAAATTATCTGAACTTATGCGCTATTTACTTTATGAAACCAAGCAAAAAAAGCAGAGTTTAGAAAAAGAAATTATTTGCATCCAAAACTATTTGGATTTAGAAAGAATTAGGCAAGGTGA
>JAUIJW010000239.1 GCA_030431085.1 Bacteroidia bacterium | reverse complement strand
CGTAGAAAGTGTTCATCCTTTTTTAAGACAAAACAATTGGATGCACAGAAACCTTATTGTAGCTGGTAACTTTAATATGACCAATGTAAAAGAACTGTTTAAAAACCTCATAGATCTTGGTCAGCATCCTAAAGAATACACAGACACTATTACCATCATGGAAAAAATTGGTCATTTTTTAGATGATTCGGTTAGCAAAATATATAAAACCCTTAAAAAGGAAGGTTACAATAAAAATGAATGCTCACCTTTAATTGCCGAACGACTCAATCTTGCTAAAATTTTAAAAAAAGCAGCGAAAAATTGGGATGGTGGTTATGCTATGGCTGGGCTTTTAGGTCATGGCGACTCTTTTGTTTTACGTGATCCTGCAGGAATTAGACCAGCGTATTATTATCAAGATGATGAAGTTGTTGTTGTGGCATCAGAAAGACCAGTGATACAAACAGTATTTAACGTAGAGATTGATCAGGTTAAAGAAATAGAAAGAGCACACGCTTTAATTATTAAGAAGAGTGGTGAGGTAAAAGTTGAGCAAGTAATGGATCAGCTGCCAAGAAAAGCCTGCTCGTTTGAACGTATTTATTTTTCTCGAGGTAGTGATGCTAGTATTTATAAAGAAAGAAAGAAGCTTGGAAAGTATATCTTACCAAAAGTTTTAGATGTAGTAGATCATGATATAAGTAATACGGTGTTTTCATATATTCCTAATACGGCCGAAACTTCTTTTTTCGGTTTAACCGAGGCGGCAGAAGAGTATTTAAATCAGCGTAAACTTGAAACCATTATTAAAGGAGATAGAAATATTTCTGCCGATGAGTTATCGGCTATTTTATCAGAAAGACCAAGAATAGAGAAGATTGCTATTAAAGATGCCAAGCTTAGAACTTTTATTGCAGACGATAATAGTAGAGACGATTTGGTGGCTCATGTTTACGATGTGACTTATGGGGTAGTAAAGCCTACGGATAATCTAGTGATTATAGACGATAGTATTGTTCGTGGAACCACTCTAAAAAAGAGTATTATCAAGATAATGGATAGGTTAAACCCTAAACAAGTTGTAATCGTTTCATCTGCTCCTCAAATTCGATATCCAGATTGTTACGGTATCGATATGGCGCGTTTAGACGAGTTTATAGCCTTTAGAGCAGCGGTATCTCTATTAAGAGAACAGGGCAAAGACCATATTATCGAAGAAGTTTATCAGCTATGTGTAGACAATCAAACGAACCCAGAACCAGAAAATTTTGTTAAGAAGATTTATGACCCATTTACTGCAGATCAAATTTCTGATAAGATTGCTGCCATGTTAAAAACTAAAGATATTCAAACAGAGGTTAAGATCATTTTTCAGCCTGTAGAAAATTTACACAAAGCTTGCCCAGATAATCTTGGAGATTGGTATTTTACAGGCAATTATCCTACAGCTGGAGGGATGCGCACAGTGAATAGAGCATTTATTAATTTTTATGAAGGAAAAAAACAAAGAGCATATTAAGATATGGTAATCAGAAAAATTAAAATTGTAGTAGGGATAATGCTATTGGTGATGGGTATAGGATGTAAAACCCAAATCACAGAGAAAAAGGCGCCATTTACCATTAAAGATAAATCTTTTTTTTATTTTGAGGATAGCGAAAAGGGCACTAAAGGTGTTGAGATACGCATTGTAGGGCATGCAACGACGAGCAATTTGAGTTTTAGTAAGGTATACTTTAAAAATAGAGTATTCGAGATAGCACCACTTATTAATGTCAATAATTTTACTTTGGCTGGAAGATCAACGGCACTTACTAAACCAGAGATGAATATAGATGGTGATGCCGCTAAAGAATATGGTAATCAAGCACCAAAAGTCTCTAAAAACATTCCGTTTGATCTTAAAGATAATGAAGCCCTCATTGTGTATAGCGTGAATGGTGAAGATTTTTACTATAAGGTAACAGATATGGTTCAGTTAGATTCTGTCATAAAATAGCTTACAAACAAATACTAATACCTACGGTACCACTGCTACCTATTTCTGCAAATAACCCAAATCTTTTTGTAAAAAAATAGCGTACTCCTAAATAACCATTAATACCAATATTACCAGAAGATAGATAACCCAAGTCGATACCAGGGTAAATGTCTAATGCGTTTGGCAAATCTAAAGGGTCTCCTAAATGAAACGATGTTCTTGCAAATAAAAAATAATCTTCGACATCATCATTTAAATACAACGAGGCACCAGCTCCAATAGCAAATAAGTTGTTTAGTCCGTAATCGTATGAAGCTTTAATGGCCGTATTTTTACCATAAATTTGGTATCCAGTATTTAGTTTACTGTCCCCTTTTCCTGAGTAAGATTGTGCCAGAGAAGAAAGCCCAATACTTACCATGAAAACTGTAAGTATAATCTTTTTCATTTTTCTGAATTTTATAAGGTTAAATTCAAAATAGCAATTACAAGTATAACGTTCGGTCAACATATTTAGTATGAAATAACGTCAAATTTTAACACTTTTTTCACTTTAAAATTTAATGTTGGCACGACTATTGAAATAGTTCTATCAACAAGGGAAAGTTCATTGTTTTTTGTTAAAAAGTTATAACTAAATTTTAACAAAGGTTTGGCAAAAACTTAAATGCTTTGGTATTAGTTTTGCAGAGCAATAAGAAAGAGAAGAAGTTATTACAACAATATATCCTAACGGATGAACAATAAGGTTTGGTTAGTTGATTTTGGTTGATTAAGTTCAACCATAGAGCCCCGAGAAATCGGGGCTTTTTTTATGCTTAAAGATCAAATTTAATGCCTTGTGCTAGAGGTAAATCATCTGTGTAATTAATGGTGTTAGTTTGTCTTCGCATATAAACTTTCCAGGCATCACTACCAGACTCTCTACCGCCACCTGTTTCTTTTTCTCCGCCAAAAGCACCACCAATCTCAGCACCAGAGGTGCCAATATTTACATTAGCAATACCACAGTCACTTCCAGAATGACTTGAAAAACGTTCTGC
>JAUIJW010000238.1 GCA_030431085.1 Bacteroidia bacterium | reverse complement strand
AAAGAGATTCCCTTAAAATCTGCTTTAATTGGATATTTTTTATGATTACGGTTTACCAAAACAGCTGTTTTAAACTGTTTTAAGGGCACATCTAAAAAATGTTTGGCTGCATAAATCAATGTAGTGCCAGAATTCAATACATCATCCACTAACACAAGTGATTTATTTTTATATTCTTTAGGCGGAATTGAAGTATCTATCTGTTCTAGCGGCTTGCGTTTATTCATCTTAATTTTACACAAGGTGACTTTTAACTCTGAAATACTTTCGAGAGATTGTTTTAATTTTTCTGCAAAAGTATAGCCATTTTCTGCAATACCGGCCAGTATAACCTCTTTCTCATTGATGTTGTTTTCATAAATTTGAAAGGCAATACGACGTACTTTGTGTTCGATTTGTTGAGTATTAAGTATAATTGATTGAGTCATGGTTGTAAATTAATATACTAAATAATATAAAATTAATCGTGATCTTCGAGATGATCATCTGCATAGTTTTCTATATCTCTTCTGTCTTTTTTAGTGGGTCTTCCAGTTCCTTTTTTTCTATAATAATCTTTAGAATATTTTATAAATTCTTGATTTTCAAAAGCTTCTTTTGGAGTTAGATCTTTTCGATATAAATCGACTAATTTAGCTCCTACACGATTTGGGGGTATATCAATAACTTCTAATTCATAATTGATTTGTTGCTTTCTTACTATAATTTTTTCCCCAGAAAACACCT
This sequence comes from Bacteroidia bacterium, assembly GCA_030431085.1. Classification (GTDB taxonomy): domain Bacteria; phylum Bacteroidota; class Bacteroidia; order Flavobacteriales; family Flavobacteriaceae; genus Lutimonas. The sequence continues at coordinate 2,319 of JAUIJW010000238.1, read as the reverse complement.
CTTTAGAAGGTTTCATATTATGCCCATCTTGCTTAACATGACCTTTTTTACAAGCTTCGGTGGCCAAACTCCTGGTCTTATAATAACGGGTACACCACAAAAATTTATCAATTCTCATAATAATAAACTGTAAAACCTATTAGTGCTTAATCCTATTTTTTACTTTTCGGATGTACCAACTTTAATTCATCGATTAATCTTTGATTATCAGCAAATTTATCTATGATAAAAAGAATGTATCTGGCATCAACCATGATATTTCTACAAATATCGGGGTCGTAGTTATAATCACTCATCGTACCTTCCCAAACACGATCAAAGTTTAAGCCAATTAAATTACCATGAGCATCAATAACAGGGCTACCAGAATTACCTCCAGTGGTATGATTTGTGCCTATAAAATTAACAGGCATTTTACCTTGGTCGGCATAGGGGCCATAGTCTTTACTTTTGTATAAATCAATTAATCTTTGAGGAACATCAAACTCATAATCACCAGGTTTGTATTTCTCCATCACACCGCTTAAATAAGAAACAGGGCTGTAATAAACCGCATCTCTCGGGTGGTAACCTTTTACCTTACCATAAGTAATCCTTAACGTGCTATTGGCATCAGGGAAAAACCTCTTTTTTGGAAAGGTCGCAATTAGAGCTTTCATATAATGTGCTTGATTGGCTTTAATTTCTAATTGAATTTGATTGTATTTAGGATTTATCGTGTTGTAATACATATCACTAAAATCTTTACCTAAACTATAGCCAGGATCTTGATGTAGTTTTTCTAAAATTTCACCTTTACTTCCAGTGATTAAATCTTTTGAACTGCTAAAGCTCGTAAGTTTTGACTGTTGGTAGATTTGTTGAGTTAAAACAGATAGATCTTTATTTTTCACTGTATTTATAGTGTAAGCTTCTGGGTTTTTGTTGGCGTACAATTGTATTAATTTTTCGAAAACAGCTTGATCTACCTCTTTATTATAATTTTTGTAAAGCGCTTCAAGCCTTTTGGTTAATTTCTCTCTTTCAGCGTTTAAAGATTTAGGGTCTTTTGTGATTTTATTTTCAAACTGAGAGAGGTAAATAGAAGCTCGTAACAAACCAATATTTTGATAAACCACTTCAACCCAATATGCCCTTGCCAAGGCTACATCTTCAACCTCATTGTATAAATGATCAAATTTCGTGAGTAGGGCTTGAGATGATTTATCATTAGATTTTTGTGCAAATTCTGTTTCAAGTTGTTGTTTTTGGGCAATAGCTTTAGATTTTTCGATACCTTGATTTTCACCAATCCATTTTTTCCAATAATTTGCAATACTAGCGTATTTAGAAGCATATTGAATTTTAATTTGATCGTTTGCACGCATATAGCCATCCATAATTTTTAAGGCGTTTTCACGGATTTCTATTTTTGCAGGATTTAACGTATGTACAATTTGATCAATAGCCACGGCAGGTAAATACTCATCAGTGCGTCCAGGGAAACCAAACACAAGTGTAAAATCATCTACAGCAACACCGTCTAATGATATGGGTAAAAAGTGTTTAGGCTTATAAGGTACATTGTCTTTACTGTATGCGGCTGGCATATTATTTTTATCGGCGTATATTCTAAATAAAGAAAAATCACCGGTATGTCTAGGCCACATCCAATTATCTGTATCAGATCCAAATTTACCAATAGAAGAGGGAGGAGTACCAACCAATCTAATGTCATTATAAGTTACCGTTACAAATAGAAAATATTGATTACCCTTATAGAAACTTTTCACCTTTGCCTCTTGCCAAGACTCAATATGAGCCTCTTTTTCAATTTTAGCAATATTTTTATCAATTGTTGATTGTCGTTCTTTAGCAGTCATCTTATCGTTAACATGCTTTAGTGCTTGCGAGCTAACGTCTTCAATTCTATCAATAAGCGTGATAAACATACCTGGGTTAGGTAGCTCTTCTGCATTAGTATTACTCCAAAAGCCATCCTTTAAATAATCGTTGTTTAAACTAGAATGGGACTGTATGGCCCCGTAACCACAATGATGATTGGTTAGCAGTAACCCACTATCCGAAATAATCTCTGCAGTACAGCCTCCATTAAAATGAACGATAGCATCTTTCAAGCTAGATTCATTAACATCATAAATGTCTTTAGCCGATAAGTTACTGCCAAGACTTTTCATTTCTTTTTCATTCATTCCTTCTAATAAGGAAGGAATCCACATACCGCCTTGTTGTGCAGTTATTTGTAAACTTATAAAAAGGACAATAATTTTAAAATATGTTTTCATAGGATTAATTTTTATTTAATGGGTTTTGTTCTTC
>JAUIJW010000237.1 GCA_030431085.1 Bacteroidia bacterium | reverse complement strand
ATTGAAAAAAACATTAAGCCAAGCAAATTTTAAATAAGGCTTAGCAAAGACTAGTATTTTTTTGAAATATTTCAAATGTTATAATTTTAATTCTGCAATAATTCTTTGAATTTTTTGATCGAGAAGGTCTTCGGTTGATTTTAAGTTATTGATGTGGTCGAGCAGGGCATGAACGCTAAAATAAAATTTAATTTTAGGCTCTGTACCGCTTGGTCTGGCTGCTATTCTGGTATGGTTTTCTGTATGGTAAATTAAAACATTAGACTTTGGTAAATCTATAGTGCTTTGTTCTCCCGTTATTAAATTGGTGCAAATTGAAGTTTGATAGTCATAAACTTCTGTAACTTGTTCCTGGTCTATTGTTGTTAACGGGTTTTGCCTTAGGTTGCTCATCATTTCTTTAATTTCTTGGGCACCTTCTATACCTTTTTTCACCACAGAAATTAAATGCTCTTTATAAAAACCATGGTCAACGTATAATTGAACTAAGTCATGATACAGAGTACTATTGTTACTTTTAGCATTGGTAGCAATTTCGCACGCCAGCAGGGTAGAAGATACAGCATCTTTATCACGAACAAAATCGCCCACCATAAAACCGAAACTTTCTTCACCACCACCGATGAAGTCTTGTTTTCCTTCGGCTTCTCGAATCATCTTGGCAATCCATTTAAATCCGGTTAAACCTACTTTAGTTTCAACACCATATTGAGCAGCGATTTTATTGACCAAGGGCGTAGATACAATGGTAGAACCGATAAATTGTTTACCATTTAATTTGCCTTGTTGCTGCCACTTTTTAATTAAGAAGCTACAGAGAATACTAAATGTTTGATTACCGTTGAGTAGCACAAGGTTTTGATTAGGGTCTCTTACAGCAATACCCAATCGATCACAATCTGGATCTGTACCAATAACAATATCGGCGTTAATTTGATCGGCTAAAGTCGTCGCCATTTTTAAGGCGGCCGGTTCTTCAGGATTAGGTGAGGCTACGGTTGGAAAATCTCCATTCGGTTCTCTTTGTGCTTCCACAATGTGAACATCTGTAAATCCGGCTTCTTCTAAAGCTTGTGGAACAGCTGTAATAGAGGTGCCATGTAAAGAGGTAAATACTATTTTTAGCTGATCTCTACCTTGTGTATCATGATAGGTTGTATTTTTTACGGCAAGCTTGATAAACTTATCGTCAATTTCTTTTCCGATAAGCTCGATAAGATCTTCATTGGCCTTAAAATTGATATCGCTAAATTCTAAAGCATTAATGTGATCTACTATGGCTTCATCTTGAGGAGGTACTATTTGCCCACCATCATTGTAATACACTTTGTAACCATTATATTCTGGAGGGTTATGCGATGCGGTTAATACAATACCGGCATCACAATTTAATTCCCTAACGGCAAAAGATAATTCTGGTGTAGTTCTTAAATCTTCAAAAAGATAAACCTTGATATTATTGGCCGAGAACACATCAGCTACAGCTTTGCCAAAAGTTTTACTGTTGTGTCTACAATCATAAGCAATAACCACTTTTGGTTGCTTACCATTTAGATTTTTATGTAAATAATTAGATAAGCCTTGGGTGTTTTTACCTAGAGTATATTTGTTAATCCTATTGGTACCTGCTCCCATTATACCACGCATACCACCTGTACCAAATTCTAAGTTTTTGTAAAACCTATCGGCTAAGTCGCTTGAATTTTCTTCAATAAGTTGTTGTACTTCTTGTTGGGTGGTCTCATCAAAGGGAGAGTTTAACCACAATTTAGCTTTGTCTAGAATTTCGGTTGATTGCATTTGTACTTTTTTAAGAATAACTCTTGCAAAGGTACATTTTTTATAGGTTTATTTTTTGTTGAATATTATATCTGCGATTAACTTTTTTAGACCTTAAAATCAATTCCCCAATAAAACCTGCTAAGAACATTTGAGAACCTAATATCATCGAGGTTAAGGCTATATAAAACCAAGGGTTGTCAGTCACTAAAATAGTAGGTTCGTGCTGATATAGTTTAATCAATTTCGATACACCTATGATGAGTGCAGATATAAAACCAATGATAAACATTAGAGTACCAATGAGGCCAAAAAGGTGCATGGGGTTTTTACCAAATTTTGATAAAAAGTTAATAGTAATAAGGTCTAGAAACCCATTGATAAAGCGATCTACTCCAAATTTGGTTGTGCCATATTTTCTGGCTTGGTGTTGTACTACTTTTTCATCTATTTTATGGAAACCAGCATTTTTAGCCAATACGGGAATATACCGATGCATTTCGCCATAGACATCTATATTTTTAACCACTTCTTTTTTATAAGCTTTGAGTCCACAATTAAAATCATGAAGATGTAAACCAGACGTTTTTCTGGCTACCGCGTTAAATAGTTTTGAAGGTAAGTTTTTACGAATTTTAGAGTCGTATCGTTTCTTTTTCCAGCCAGAAATGAGATCGAAGTTTTGATTTTGAATTAGGTCGAATAATTCAGGAATTTCTTCTGGATTGTCTTGTAAATCCGCATCCATGGTAACAACTACATCGCCTCGAGCCTCAATAAACCCAGCATTTAAGGCTTGAGATTTACCGTAGTTAGTTTGAAATTTAATGCCTTTTACTTGAGGGTGCTTTTGCGATAATTCTTGAATGATTGGCCAGGAGTTATCGGTGCTACCATCGTCTATAAATATAATTTCATAAGAATAATGATTGGACTGCATAGTGTTTGCAATCCAATCATATAATTCAATTAAAGATTCTTCTTCGTTTAGTAGTGGAATTACTACAGATATATTCATGTAAAATATTTTATTGCGCGGCTTCTTTTTTTAGTATTAAACCACTTACTAATGCTATGATAAATCCAAAAAACAAGCTACCAATTAATTGAAATGCAGAGCTTACCCATGGATTTGCAAACTTTTTACCCATTTCCATTTGCATATCGATTTGTTCATCGGTTAAATTAGGGTAATTTTCTATCATATTTTGTCTTTGAATTTCCATCATTTTATCCATAAAGTCAGGCTCAATAATATTCATAAAGATTAG
>JAUIJW010000024.1 GCA_030431085.1 Bacteroidia bacterium | reverse complement strand
GAAGGCATTACTTTAGAAGAACTAGAATCTCTTGTGGGTTCTGGTAAGGATCAAAGAGTTACAAAAGATGATATTTTGGCCTATGTAAAAAAGCGAAAATCAGCTCCGATTCAATCGAAAACTGCACCTGCTCAGGAGGTGAAATCAAATGTAATTGCAGAGCAGCCTAAAGAGGTGCCATCACAACCTATGGTAACATCAGGTTCTGATGAAATAATTGAAATGAGTAGAATGGGCAAGTTAATTGCTAAGCATATGGTTGATTCTGTGCAAACATCGGCTCATGTACAAAGTTTTATAGAAGTAGATGTTACGAATATTGTAAAATGGAGAAATAAAGTTAAAGATGCATTCTTAAAAAGAGAAGGTGAAAAATTAACTTTTACACCTATTTTTATGGAAGCAGTGGCTAAAGCCATTAAAGCGCACCCAATGATAAATATTGCTGTTAATGGTGATAAAATTATTAAGAAGAAATTTATTAATCTAGGCATGGCTGCAGCCTTACCTGATGGTAACTTAATTGTTCCTGTAATTAAAAATGCAGATCAGTTAAATTTGGTAGGAATGGCAAAAGTGGTTAACGACTTGGCTTCTAGAGCTAGAGCAGGTAAATTAAATCCAGACGATATTCAAGATGGTACTTATACAGTTACTAATGTAGGTACTTTTGGTAGCGTTATGGGCACACCAATTATCAATCAGCCACAAGTAGGTATTTTGGCTTTAGGAGCCATAAGAAAGATACCAGCTGTTATAGAAACACCAGAAGGAGATTTTATAGGAATACGTCATAAAATGTTTTTATCACATTCGTATGATCATCGCGTGGTTAATGGCGCTTTAGGAGGTATGTTTGTAAAAACAGTAGCAGATTATTTAGAGTCATGGGATATAAACACCACGATATAACAAAAAAATGAATTTAAAACTCAGTAAACCATTAGTATTTTTTGATTTAGAAACCACAGGTGTACAAATTGCTACAGATAGAATTGTAGAAATTTCTATATTAAAAGTGTACCCTAATGGAAATAAAGAGAGCAGAACCTGGTTGGTGAATCCAGAAATCAAAATACCAAAAGAAGCTTCGAGTATTCATGGTATTACTAATGAGAAAGTAGTTAACGAACCTAAATTCTCTGAACTGGCTCCTGTGATTAATGAGATGATTAAAGGTTGTGATTTGGCAGGATTTAATTCTAATAGATTTGATATTCCTCTTTTGGCAGAAGAGATGTTAAAAGCTGGGGTTGATTTTAATATGGATGGTAAAAAAGCTGTAGATGTTCAAGTGATTTTTCATAAAAAAGAGCAACGAACACTTAGTGCCGGATATCAATTTTATTGTGGTAAAAACCTTGAAAATGCCCATTCTGCAGAGGCAGATACTTTGGCAACCTATGAAATATTAGAAGCTCAAATTGCTCGTTACGATGATTTAGGAAATGATGTAGATACATTAAGTGAATATTCTTCGCACTCTAAAAGAGCAGATTTTGCTGGATTTATTTTATTGGATGAAGACAATGAAGAAATTTTTACTTTTGGAAAATATCGAGGTCGTAAAGTGAGAGAGGTGTTAAGAGATAATCCTGGGTATTATAGTTGGATGCAAAATGCAGATTTTCCAATGTATACGAAAAAAATATTAACCCAAATTAAGGAGAAAATGTCTCCAAAAAAGCAAGTAAATACTTTAGCAGATCTTCAAAATAAATTCAATAAAAAGATTTAACCATGTATGTTAATTTTGAAAAATTAAGTCCGTCGTCTAGAGTTTGGATATACCAAGCATCTAAAACCTTAAGTGATCATGACGTTTCATTAATAACAACGAAATTGCAATCTTTTGTTGAGGGCTGGAAAAGACATGGTGAAGATTTAAAAGCTTCATATTTAGTAAAATATAATCAATTTATTATACTGGCGGTAGATGAAAGCTTTAATACCGTTTCTGGCTGTGCAATTGATGCCTCTACCCATATAATTAAACAGTTAGAGCATGATTTAAGTTTAGATCTTATGAATAAACTCAATGTGGCGTTTAAGATTAAAGATATAGTTAACACAACTTCCTTAAAGGATTTTCAACAGTTTGTTGAAGCTAAAAAAATTACCAAAGACACCATTGTATTTAACAATATGATTCAAACGAAAAATGAGTTAGAAACTTCTTGGGAAATTCCTGCAAATCAAAGCTGGCATCGACGGTATTTTAAATAAGTTATTTTATATTTGAGAAATATTTAGAATCAAACTATCCTCACGGTTTAATGTTTAAATTTTTTCAAATGAAAAAAATACTTTTTTCACTTTTCTTATTATGTTTTAGCATTAATTATGCACAATTAGATCCTTTAAAAGCTAAAGATAGTATTGCGCAACAGCAATGGGTAGATAGCATCATGAGCGAAATGACCTTAGATCAAAAAATAGGTCAGTTATTTATGGTGCCGGCGTTCTCTAATAAAGATCAAAGACATATTGATGATATTCAAAATCTTATTAAAAAATATGAATTAGGCGGATTGATATTTATGCAAGGCACCGCTAAGGGCCATGCCGCTTTAATTAATCGATATCAATCTATATCAAAAGTACCGTTGTTAATATCGATTGATGGAGAATGGGGATTGGATATGCGTTTGAAAAACACCATTGGTTACCCTTATAATATGGCTTTAGGAGCTATTCGAGATGATCAATTGTTATACGATATGGGTCAACAAGTTGGTGAGCAACTGAAAAGAATTGGAATTCATGTAGATTTTGCTCCTGTTGTTGATGTCAATACTAACCCGAAAAATCCAGTTATAGGTAACCGTTCTTATGGTGAAGATAAATACAACGTTACCAAGAAAGCCCTTAACTTTAGTAAAGGTTTACAAAGCGAAAGTGTGATTGCTTGTGCCAAGCATTTTCCTGGGCATGGCGATACATCACAAGATTCTCACAAAACCTTACCCACTGTTGATTTATCGGCAAAAAGAATTAATGATATAGAGTTATATCCGTATAGAGAATTATTTAAGCAGGGGGTGGCAAGTGTCATTACAGCACACTTAAATGTTCCAAGTTTAGAGCCTAAAAGTGGGATACCTACCTCTGTATCTTATAAAGTTGTGACTGAGCTTTTGCAAGATAAAATGAAGTTTAAAGGTTTAATTTTTACCGACGCCCTTAATATGAAAGGCGCTTCTGATTTTGTGAAACCTGGAGAAATTGATTTAAATGCATTTATGGCTGGAAATGACTTTTTATTATTTCCCGAAAGTGTTCCAGCTGGAATTGCTCAGATTAAAAAAGCCATTCACGACAAGCGTATCAGCAAAGAAAGATTAGATTATTCTGTTGAAAAAATATTAAAAGCCAAGTATTGGGTGGGACTTCATGATTATAAGCCAGTAGATTTAAATCATGTTGAAGAAGATGTTAACGCACCTAAATATCAAGTGCTTAACAGAAAATTGGTTGAAAATTCAATAACTTTGGTGAAAAATGAAAACCAATTACTACCTCTTAAAAACCTTGATAAGAATAAGATAGCTTACGTAAAACTTGGTACAAAGAGTAACCACACTTTTTTGAAGAGATTGAAAGATTATACCAATGTTGATGTTATTTATGATAAAAACCTAAGCAGTGTTCTAGAGAAATTAAAAAAATATGAAACAGTTATTATTAGTTTTCATACAAGTTTAGGGGCTTATGCTAGTTATAATATTCCAGATCAAGATTTAGTTAAACTACAAGAGATTGCCAGAACAAAAAAGGTGGTTTTAGATATTTTTGCAAGCCCTTATGCCTTATTAAAGCTTAAAACCTTTACCAATATAGACGCCATTTTAGTGTCTTATCAAAATACGGCATTGGCTCAAGATGTTTCTGCGCAAATGATTTTTGGAGCGCTAGATATTAAGGGTAAATTGCCTGTATCTGTTCAAAACGAGTATAAACTAGGATTTGGTTTACAAGTACCTAGTATTGGTCGTTTATCCTATTCTATCCCAGAAGCGGTTAATATGAGTAGTGAAAAATTAGCAAGAATAGATTCTGTAGCTGATGAGGTAATAAAAAAAAAAATGGCTCCGGGATTACAAGTCCTGGTCGCTAGACATGGTAAAGTTATCTACAGGAAAAGCTTTGGTTATTACACCTATGATAAGGAGAAAAAAGTAGATAACGAAAGTATATACGACTTAGCTTCTGTAACTAAAATATTAGGAGGTTTGCCTATGATAATGAAAGCAGAGGAGGAGAAAAAATTTAACATTAATTCTACTTTGGGTGAATTAATGCCAGTGTTAAAACAAAGTAACAAAGATACCTTAACTGTAAAAGAAGCACTTTCTCATTATGGTAAATTAAAACCGTATATTCCTTATTATAAAATTTTAGTTGAAGGTGAGCACAACGAACCCATGGCTAAATACTTTAGTCATGATTTTTCTAAAGATTATAGTATTCAAGTAGCAGATCATTTATTTTTAAGAACAGACTATTACGATACAATTTTTAAACGTATTGCCGATGTGCCCCAAAGAAAAAAACTAGAATATCGCTATAGCGGATTACCATTTTATCTATTTAAAGATTATATAGAAAAACAGTACAAAAAGCCTTTGGATATTATTAATCATGATGAATTTTATGGACCATTAGGCGCTACCACACTCACATATAACCCCATTAATAAATTTCCTATTACAAGAATTGTTCCAACAGAAAAGGATAATTTCTTTAGACATCAATTATTGCATGGCTATGTACATGACGAGGGAGCGGCTATGATGGGTGGCGTAAGCGGTAACGCTGGATTGTTTGCAAACTCAAATGATGTGGCTAAAATGATGCAAATGTACTTGCAGAGAGGATATTATGGTGGTAAAACGTATTTAAAGCCAGAAACGATAGATAAATTTAACTACCGTTATTTTGAGGCAGATGGTAATAGACGCGGATTAGCATTTGATAAGCCACAGCTGAGCGACAAATCAAAAGCTACTTGCGGATGTATATCATTTAAAAGTTTTGGGCATAGTGGTTATACAGGTACTTACACGTTTGCAGATCCAGATACAGAGATTGTCTATGTCTTTCTATCAAATAGAGTCTATCCTAGCAGAACCAATAATAAATTGGGAGCAGAGAATATAAGAACAAAGGTGCAAGGACTTATTCAAGAGGCCATTATCAATTAATACTTTTTTTTAACATTGACATATGCTAATACAATACTTAATATTAAGTAAGTTAATGCATAGTATTTGTTAAAAATAAGCCCCAATATTAAGCTTTGAATAGCATAGCTTAAAGGAGTAATGGTGATGCCAAGTGCCAATTTAAATGTTGCGATAAATTCTTTTTCTTTAATCTTTTTCGAAAGATATTGCCAAAAAATAAGCGTTAAAAAGCTATTACATTTAAAAAGAAAATTAACGAGGTCACCGTTTTGGCGTTTATATGTTTTTTTACCAATAGATGCCGCAGAATTATTGGCTAACAGTGAATTGACTTTTTCTGGGTAAAGAAAATCTTCGTCATCGAATTGATTTACAATTTGGTGATAATGTGTGCTGTTTTCTATATGGGTAGCAAGATTTTGCAATGCCTGTTGCACCTCTTTTTTTAAGGCGATCGTCGCTTTATTTTTATCGGTGTTTATATACTTTTTAACCTCAATGGTATGTCCGAACAGAATTCTAACTTTACTGGCATAATTGGTAGGTTTACTGTAATTGATACCTATTGGAACAATGACTAAATCTAAATGAGGATTCTCTTCTAAAGCCCCAAATGCAATTCTCGTAAATCCTTTGCTTAGAGGACGAATACGCCTAACTAGCGAATGGCTGCCCTCTGCAAAGATGAGTACAGTTTTACGAAATTTAAACACTTGATAGCATTTTTTAAAAATAGCTTCATTTTGCCCCACAGTATTTATACCATCTCGCATGCGGTATATTGGAAGCATATTTACAGAGGCCAATATTTTTTTGATTAATTTATTTTTGAAAACACCAGACCGGGTTAAAAAATATAATTCTCTAGGACTTGTAGTACCGATTAATAAAGGATCGACGAGAGCATTGGGATGATTGGCAACAAATAGAATAGGTTTGTCTTTTGGAATATTACTCTTTCCTTCCACAATAATTTTATTATAGAAGAATTGAAGTCCAATTTTCATATATAATTGAACAAAACTATACCAAATCTTTTTCATGCTTTAAGTGACTTTGGAATTTTTTTAGACCAAAAAAAAGCAACCAATAAGCCAGAAACAATATCCCAAATAGCCCAGAAGGCAACAAGTAATGCCATGCCACCTAATCCATCAAAAAATGAAAATACTAGTAAGAGCCCTAAACCAGAATTCTGTATGCCGGTTTCTATGCTAAGGGTTTTTTGATCTTGATGATTAAGTTTGTTGACTTTTGCAAATAAAAAACCAGTAAGAAAAAGTAGGGCATTATGCAGAATTACTAAGAAAAACACATAATGTACATAATTAAGAAATATGTCTAAATTATTACTAAAAGCACCAACAATAAAGGCAAGAAATATAAAGATTGAAACAGGTTTTAAGATTCTAGCCATTTTAGAAGCTAGCTTAGATTTATAGTGTTTAATAATCATACCGATGATTAAAGGTATTCCTAAAATTAACAATACAAATTTGGCAACTTCTAATGGCGATACTTCTACTTGTTTTAAAATGGTAGCAGTAGGTTGGTATAAATTGCCCCAAATGGCAAAGTTTAAAGGAGTCATTACCAGAGCAGCGATTGAAGCAAATGCGGTTAGACTTACAGAAAGTGCGGCGTTGCCTCCTGCCAATTTGGTCATGAAATTCGAAATGTTACCTCCAGGGCAAGCGGCGACCATCATCATGCCAAGCGCAATGCTTGGTAAGGGGTTGATGAGGTAAATCAATACCAGAGTAATTAAAGGAATTAAAATAAATTGGGAAATAATACCTACAATTACTGGCTTAGGAGATTTTAATAAATTAGTAAAGTCTGTAATTTTAATATCTAATGCCACCCCAAACATGACTAGGCAAAGGGTGAGATTAACAACCCATAAGTTATCTGCATTAAAATTGATTTGAAGACTATCTAATTGTTCACCCATCATTTATCATTGTTTAAAGGCATATTCTACAATGTTTGCTCCCATTTGTAATGCCTTTAATCTTGTTTTTAAAGGGTTGTGGTGTATTTCTGCATTTTCCCATCCGTCACTTAAATCGCTTTCGTAATCATAAAAACAAACCATTTTGTCATTAACAAAAATTGCATAGCCTTTAGGAGGGTTGTTATTATGTTCATGAATTTTTGGGAGTGTATTAAAATCAAAAGTTTGATGATAAATGTTGTGCGTGTATGGAACTTCAACAAAATTCGAATTTGGAAAGACCTTTTTCATCTCCTTACGGATATATTGATCTAAACCATAATTATCAGAAATATGTAAAAAACCACCCCCTTTGAGGTAATTTTTTAAATTTTCAACATCATTGTCAGAAAATTCCACATGGCCGTGACCAGTCATAAAAACAATTGGGTATAAAAAAATATCCTGACTATCGGGTAAGACTGTTTTAGGTTTTAAATTAATTTTAGTGTTGATGTTTTCATTGCAAAACTTAATAAGGTTTGGCACTGCGGTAGGATTAGCATACCAATCGCCACCACCGCTATATTTTAATACTGCTACTTGTTGGGCCTTTAGGTTGAAGACTGCAAATAAAAATAGAAGAATAAAATACCTTTGGTAAACTATCATGTTTATATTGTCTCTATTGCTTTAATACTGCTAATGTATTACAAATTACAATGCCAGCAGTTTCTGTACGTAATCTGTTTTCACCCAAAGATAGAGGAATAAATTGATGTTGCAAGGCACTGTTAATTTCTGGGGTAGAAAAATCGCCCTCAGGCCCAATCAAAACCAAATAATTTGAAGATTTTAGATTCTGCTCTTTCAGTAAGTTTTTCTCACTGTCTTCGCAATGGGCAATAAATTTAGTTTGTGCCGTAGTAGTTTTTATTAGATGATTATAGGTAGTGAGATCATTTAATTTTGGTAGGTATAGTTGTAGTGATTGCTTCATGGCAGAAACAATTACTTTTTCAAACCGTTCTTTTTTTATGATTTTTCGTTCAGAGTTATCACAGAGAATTGGTGTAATTTCATCAACACCTATTTCTGTGGCTTTTTCAAGAAACCACTCTAATCGATCATTCATCTTGGTGGGTGCTATTGCTATATGCAAATGGTAATTTCTTTTTTTAGAAAAGTGTTCAGATTTTATAATGGTAATGGCACATTTCTTATCGTTACCTAGAGTGATTTCGGCCGTAAATAAATACCCTTGACCATTAGTAATTTTTAAAACATCTCCTTCTTTTTTACGGAGCACTTTAATAATATGTTTACTTTCTTCTTTATTAAAAGTAAATGTTTGATCTGATGCCGATAGATTTTCTTGATAAAATAGCTGCATGAATAATTAGCTAATGTTCTTCTTAAAGGTACATCTTTTTTTATGGTACACCGGATTAAAGTTTTTCCAAATCAATTGAATGTCTTTGTTTTCTTCTAATTCTGGAGTGGAAATGGCTTTTTTTACACCATATTTTTTATAAGTCTTAAAGAATTCATTAAAGATAATAGCGGTTACCCCTTTTTTTTGGTATTCTGGTAACACCCCAATTAAATAGAAAATTGCCGTATCGCATTTTTTTCTGGCTTTAAGGAGATGATAAAGACCAAAGGGGAAAAGTTTGCCATTAGCCTTTTGTAGGGCCTTAGAAAATGAAGGCATAGTAATAGAAAAACTAATGAGTTTATCATTTTTATCTACAATAAATTTAATGAAATCTGGATTGATTAAACTAATGTATTTCTTTTTGAAATAATCAATTTGTTTTTGCGTAATTGGTACAAATGAAGGTAAACGCGCATATGACGTGTTAAAAAGCTCAAACATTTCATCTACCCATGGCAAAACGTCTGATGTTTTTTTAAATTTTAAAGTTCTTAATTCATAGCGTTTGGCAATTATTTGAGCCATTCTACTGTAATTTTCGATGTCCACATTTTCGGTTAAAAAATAAAGTTCTAAAAATTTTTTTTCAACCTGAAAACCAAGCTCCTCAAAATGAGTTTTGTAGTAAGGATGATTATACCAGGTAATCATGGTGCCAATATGATCAAAGCCCTGAGTTAAAATGCCAACCTTATCTAGATTTGAAAATCCTACAGGTCCTTCAATAAATTCTAGTAGGTGTTTTCTACCTATGTCGTTGACTTTTTCTAACAAGGCTTTGGTTACTTCAACATCATCAATAACATCGAACCAACCAAAACGCATTTTTTTAATTTTTTGCCGATTTATTTCTATCCAGTTAACAATAGCCGCAATTCTACCAACAATTTCACCATTTTTTTTGGCTATAAAAAACCAAGCTTCAGCATTATCAAAAACTGGGTTTTTAGTTTTGTCTAGTGAGTTAACTTCATCATTAATAATAGGAGGTACCCAATATAGATTATTTTTGTATAGAGAAAATGGAAAACGAACAAAAGCTTTAAGCTCTTTTTTAGAAGTAATTTCTTGAATTTCTATCATAGAACAAAATTAGTTATTTTCTAATTTTTGTTGTGTTTCTTCATCGCTTTTTCTCTTTTTTTCTGCTCTTTTATAAGTTGTTTGTTTCTTTTCTTTTTGGCCTTAGCTGCTTTTTTGTTTACTGGTGCCTCTAAGGTTCTTGTTTTCGCTTTTCTGGTTTTAACATCTGGCATTTCACCATTACTACTTACACCAGATTTTTTCTTAAATAACCCTCCCGCAAACAATCCGCCAAGAAATCCTTTTTTTTCTGTACCAACTTCATCGTTGTTGGTTTTGGTCTTAATGATTTTATCTTTATGTTTATCCAAACGCCAAGAAATACCACCTCCAATGATATAGCTTGTATCATTCCGCTCATCATAAATCATTCTTGCAGAGATATCAGCTTGCATGTTTTTGTTTATAAGATAAGCTCCACCTACACCAAATTGATAATCGTTAGGAATATTTTTTCTAAAGAAGCCTTGGTTTTCACCAAAAACAGACCAACGTTCGGCTAAGGTATAAGTTAAGGTGATGATATATGAATTTTCTGCTTGATCTGTAAAGGCTTTATCCATGATAAAGTTGGTAATCATTACAAGTCTATTGGTGAAGTCATTTTGCGTGAAAATGGCAAATCGAGGACTAATACCATCTGCGTTTTTGTGTAATTCTGTAAGTAAATTGGTGTTTAATCCAGCGTAAACTGCCACCGCAGGGATTAATCTTTTGGTGTCAAACTGATGTTTCTTTTTCCAACTTCTAATCTCTTTAGAAGGGTCTTTGTATTTGGGTTTATAAACTAAGTATTTAGCGCCAAGGGTAAGTTTACTAAAGCCAAACCCAGAATCATTGTATTCTGTAGGTCTCGTGTAGTGCCTATCCTCGCTCTGCACTGCCATGTCTAACATAAACTCTAACTGTTCAAAAAATTGCCCAGTTCTTAATAGTATGTCGGTTCCGAAAGCTTTAGAATTATACTCAAAAGTTTCTGTTTGATCGAAATCGTAATAATTAAAATTACTAATATTTTTATAAAAAAGTCCGCCTTCAACTTGGTAAACTTTCGTGCCAACACTATAAGGACTATCAGAAAAGCCAGGGCGTTTAGAATTAATAACTTCGGTGTATTGAGCCCATAAGGTTTGTGTAAAAACCAATATGACCAAGAAGGAGAGTGCGCGCTTCATCATAGGTACTTGTATAATTCGATCTTAAGATTTTCATAGTATAAACGTTTAAGTTGGTCTCAAATTGTTATTTTTGAAATTAATTTTTAAAAAATATGCAAGAGGCTTCGGTACAAGGATTTTTGAGAACTATTTTGATTATAATATTGGTGTATTATGTGCTAAAATTCATCGGTAGATTTTTATTTCCAATATTTTTTCAAAAAATGGTGAAAAATGTAGAGAAAAAAGTCAAAGAACAGCAAGAACAACAGCAAGGATACCAGTCTTCTAAAGAAGGAGAAACGGTAATAGAAAGAAAACCAAAGTTTCAATCTAAATCTAACGATAGGGTTGGAGAATATGTAGATTATGAAGAGGTTGACGATTAATTTACACCAATAAATAAACTTACGCTAGATTAATTTTATGGATTTAAAAAAGTATTTACCATTTGCCATTGCGATACTTGCTTTTGTATTGGTGGCATTGGCTTATTTTTCGCCTGTCTTAGAAGGGAAAAAATTGTTTCAAAGTGATATAGCTCAGTTTCGAGGTATGTCTAAAGAAGTGCAAGAATTTAGGCAAGAATATGGCGAAGAACCATATTGGACGAATAGAGCATTTGGTGGGATGCCTACCTATCAATTAAGTACTTATTATCCTCATGATTATATTAAAAAAATTGATAGTGTATTACGGTTTTTACCTCGGCCAGCAGATTATCTATTTTTATACTTTTTAGGTTTTTTCATTCTATTATTGGCCTTGAAAATCGATTGGGAGTTAGCCGTTGTTGGTGCTTTAGGGTTTGGACTATCTACGTATTTAATTATCATATTAGGCGTTGGACATAACGCCAAGGCACATGCCATTGCCTATATGCCGATGGTTTTGGCAGGTGTACTTCTGGTTTTTAATAAAAAATATTTACTTGGTTTTGTAGTCACTACATTGTCTATGGCTCTTGAAGTTAATGCAAGCCATCCTCAAATGACATATTATCTATTATTTACAATATTGATTTTTGGAGTTGTTTACCTCATAGAGGCCATGAAGCAAAAGAACTTAAAATCATTTGCTATAAATGTTGGTATTTTGTCTGTGGCAATGATCTTAGCATTAGGTGTAAATGCAACAAGTTTATTGGCTACTAAAGAGTATGCTAATTTTAGCACAAGAAGTGCAAGTGAATTAACTATAAATCCAGATGGTTCTGCTAAAGAGCCAACATCTGGTTTAGATAGAAGCTACATCACAGAATATAGTTATGGTATAGCGGAAACTCTAGATTTATTTATTCCTCGTTTTTATGGTGGTTCGAATAATGAAAAATTAGATAAAGAGTCTTATACCTATAGATTTTTAAAAGATAAGGCAGGACGTAAACAAGCCCTTAATTTTGCAGAAAATGCCCCCATGTACTGGGGTGATCAACCCATAGTGGCAGCGCCAGCTTATGTAGGTGCTATATTTATATTTTTATTTGTGATGGGGATTTTTCTGGTGAAATCTAATTTAAAGAAATGGTTAGTGGCAGCTACCATATTTTCAATTCTATTAAGTTGGGGCAAAAACTTAGGCTTTTTAACCGATTTGTTTATTGACTATGTACCGATGTATAATAAGTTTAGAGCTGTTTCATCTATCCAAGTCATTGCAGAGATTTGTATCCCGGTACTCGCTATTTTAACTCTCCAAAAATTTTTAGATAAAGATGTTTCCAAAGAAGATAAATTTAAAGCTTTTAAGTATGGTTTTGCCATCGTTGGCGGTACTGCTTTATTATTTACTATTGGAGGGGCCAATCTTTTAACTTTTGAGAGTTTTAGAGATGCCAGCTACGAGAATATGGTGCCAGGCTTTACACAAGCATTAATTGAGGATCGACGAACCATTTTCTTTCAAGATAGTTTAAGGAGCTTACTACTTGTAATTGGTGCTGCTCTGGTGTTGTATTTATCGTCTAAGAATAAACTTAGTAGAAATATTACACTTTCGGCATTGCTCGTATTGGTTTTGATAGATATGGCAGGTGTAGCTAAGCGATATGTTAATGATGACGATTTTGTGTCTAAAAGACAAATAGAAACGCCTTTTGCAATGTCTAGTATAGATCAAGAAATAATAAAAGATGAAGGTCATTATCGAGTACTAAACTTTACGGTTAACCCGATGAATGATGGAAGCACTTCATTTTATCATAATTCTATTGGAGGGTACCATGCGGCTAAACCTAGACGATATCAAGAACTGTTTGATTTTCAAATTGCCAAAAACAATATAGAAGTGTTTAATATGCTTAACGCAAAGTATATTATATTTCCAGATCAAAACAACCAAGCTGCAGTGCAGTTAAATCCAGATGCTAATGGTAATGCTTGGTTTGTAAGCGGGGTGAAATTTGTAACGTCTGCAAATGAAGAAATTAAAGCGCTAGATAGTTTAAACACTAAAGATATAGCAGTAATAAATGTAAAAGATCAGCATTATTTAAAAGAATTTCAATTTAAACGAGATAGTGCCGCCAGTATAACTTTAAAGCACTATAAGGCTAATGAATTAGTTTATGAAAGCCATTCTAAAGTTGATCAACTGGCTATGTTCTCAGAAATTTTCTATCCTCATGGTTGGAATGCTTATATTGATGGTGAATTGCATCCTCATTTTAGAGCTAATTATGTGCTACGTGCGATGGAAATTCCAAAAGGAAAGCATACGATAGAATTTAAATTTGAACCTCAAGTGATCCAAATGGGAAGTACTATTGTTTTAATTTCATTTGGATTGATGATCTTGATTCCATTTGGGTGGTATTTAAAGAACAAGAAAGATGATAGAACATCATAAAAGAAGGTATAATTATACTTTAGAGTTTTTACAAAGTGTATTGCCAGCACCGGCAACCGTTTTAGATTTAGGGGTTAGAAATGAATTGAGTGAAGTAATGGAAAGCTATGGGTACAAGGTAATTAATACCTCAGGAGAAGATTTAGATGAGATTTATTCTGCAGTTGAGAATAATGAAATTGATGCTGTAACCTCGTTTGAAATTTTTGAACATATGTTGGCGCCCTATAATATTTTAAAGAGAATTAAAGCCAAAAAATTAATTACAACGGTACCCTTAAAATTATGGTTTGCCAAGGCATATAAAAGTGATACTGATGCTTGGGACAGGCATTACCATGAATTTGAAGATTGGCAATTTGATTGGCTACTCGAAAAAACAGGTTGGCAGATTAAGCAAACCAAAAAATGGACAAGCCCTGTAAACGTGATTGGGTTTAGACCAATACTTAGGAAATTTACCCCGCGATATTATGCGGTTTATGCAGAAAGATAAGCATGCGGATCGGAATGATTTTAGATAAACCCTTTCCGCCAGATCCTAGGGTGGAAAATGAAGCTTTGGCCTTAATTGCCAATGGGTTTGAAGTGTTTTTATTTTGTTTAAATTATAACAACTCTAAGGCGGAAGAAGAGATAAATGGAATTCAAGTTAAAAGATTTACATCCAATACTTTAGAATACAAGCTTTCTGCCTTGGCATATACCATTCCCTTTTATACCAATTTGATGTGTAATAAGGTAGCTAAATTTCTAAATAAGTTTCAAATTGATGCAATACACATTCATGATATTCGAATAGCTGCGGCTGTTTTTAAGGCAAACAAAAAGAAAAATCTACCTATAGTACTCGATTTACACGATAATTTGCCAGAAGTTTTAAAGTATTACCCGCACTTGCAAAAATTTCCTGGAAAACAAATAATTTCATTAAAACGATGGAAGATAAAAGAAGAAGAATTTATCCATAAAAGCAATAGGGTTATTTCTGTATCCCCCGAGTTTCTCAAAGAAATTATTGATAGAACAGGTGTAGATGCTAGTAAAACTGTACTAGTACCCAATTCTGTTAGACGATCTTTTTATCAAGATGTGGAAATTGACCCATCGATTTTAGAGAAGTTTAATGATAAATTTACCGTACTTTATCTAGGAGATACTGCTTTAAGAAGAGGTTTACTTACGGCGATAGAGGCATTGAATCATTTGAAAAAGACAATTAAAAATATACAATTGGTCATTGTAGGTAGTAACACAACAGATGTAGTGTTACAACAGAAAGTAACCGACCTAAATCTGGAAAACTTTGTTAGTTTTGAAGGATGGCAGGATGTTCACAAATTCCCGTCGTACATTTTGGCAAGTGAGGTGTGTATTTCGCCACTATTAAGAAATAAGCAACATGATGTGGCTTATGCCAATAAAATTTTTCAATACATGAGTTTTGCAAAGCCTATTTTAGTGAGTAATGCTAAAGCGCAGAAAAAAATTGTAGAAGATCATAATTGTGGATTGGTACATCAAGCCAATAATGTAGATGATTTTACAAAGCAAATCTTAAGATTATACCGTGATAAGAATTTGCGAAATATTTTAGGAAAAAATGGTAAGTTGTTTATAGATAATAAGTTTTGTTGGGAAGTTGTTTCCCAAGGTTTGGTAAATTTATATAAGGAATTAGAACAAGAAAATAAATATGTAAATTGAAAGTACTAATCCTAACATATTATTGGCCACCTGCAGGTGGAAGTGGGGTGCAACGCTGGTTAAAATTTGTAAAATATTTAAGGCATTTTGATATTGAACCAGTTGTTTATACCGTTGACAAAGCTAATTACCCTATTTCTGATGTTAGTTTACAAAAAGATATTCCAGAAGGCATTGAGGTATTGAAAACCAAAATATTCGACCCTAATGATTTATTGCGCTTTTTGGGAGGTAGCAGTAAAGATTCTAGCGCTGGATTTTTAAATAAAAACCCAAACACAATTGCAAGGTTATTGCAATATATAAGGGCTAACTTTTTTATTCCAGATGCGCGTCAATGGTGGATTAAGCCTTCTGTAAGGTACTTGACCAAATATTTGAAAGCTAATAAGATTGATGCAATTATATCTTCGGGGCCACCGCATAGCCTTCATTTAATGGCCATGTCTCTAAAAACAACTTTTAATTTAAAGTGGATAGCCGATTTTCGAGATCCATGGACGAGTATTGACTACTTTGATCAATTACCTTTAACTAAAAAATCTATTGCAAAACACCATTATTTAGAACAACAAGTTCTTACTCAATCTAATGCTGTGATTGTGGTAAGTAATGAAATGAAAAAGGAGTACGAGAAGTACAATCGAGAGGTTAGGGTAATTACTAATGGTTTTGATCGAGAGGATGCAATATTAAACGTAGATTTAGACCAACAGTTTACTTTAACCCATATAGGCATGATGAATGCTGATAGAAATCCAGAAGTACTTTGGGAGGTTATAAGCGAGCTGTGTCTAGAGAATAAGTCATTTAAAGATCATTTTAAGATCCAACTCATTGGTAAAATAGCCCCAGAAATATGGGGGAGTATTAATAAATACGGACTTAATGATTTTGTGAAGCATATAGCCTATGTACCCCATAATGACATTGCAAAGTATCAATACAAATCTCAAGCCTTATTACTGGTTGTAAATAATGTACCTTCTAAAAAGGGAATTGTTACAGGCAAAGTATTTGAGTACTTACAGGCTAATAGACCTATTTTAGCTATTGGTCCAGAAGATGGTGATTTGGCTCAAATAATCCAACAAACGCAGTCGGGTAAAATATTTGATTATACTAATAAAGTTAAACTTAAAGAACAGTTGCTTTTTTGGTTTGAACAGTATAAAAATAGTAAGCTTATGGTGTCTACAAAATGTACTGCGCAGTATGAACGTAAAAATTTAACGAGTCAGTTAGCCCAGCTTATCAAATCGATTTAGAATATTGAAGAAAGTAGTAACCATATTAGGCGCTAGACCACAGTTTGTAAAAGCAGCAGTGCTGAGTAGAATTATTATGTCTAACAATGAATTGGAAGAAATCATTGTACATACTGGTCAGCATTACGATGTGAATATGAGTGAGGTGTTT